>JASGCF010000243.1 GCA_030054275.1 Limnohabitans sp.
GTATGCGCCCCGGTCTTTCCGGGGCGCTGTTCTTCCCGGAAGGCGTTTCGTGCTTCTCGTCTAGCCTTGTTGTGAGAGTACTCCCATGCTTGTTGATGAAGCCATCATTCATGTGCGTAGCGGTAAGGGCGGCAATGGTGTCGCGCATTTTCGCCGCGAAAAATCCATCATGAAGGGCGGACCGGATGGCGGAGACGGTGGTCGCGGCGGGCATGTGATTCTTGTCGGCGATGCGCATCTCGACACCTTGGTTGAGTTTCAACATCGCCCGCACCACTTCGCGAAGAATGGCGAAAACGGCGCAAAGAAGAAGTGTCACGGAAGCGATGCGCCTGATCTTCTCGTGCGTGTTCCACTCGGATCCATCGTCCACGATTTGGAAACCGACGAATTCATCGCCGACATCGTTGAAGACGGCCAGCAAGTGGTTGTTGCGCAGGGCGGTCGTGGTGGATGGGGGAACGATCGGTTCAAAACGGCGACACATCAATCGCCAACCGAGTGCACGCCGGGTGGTGAGCCTGTTGAGCGCTCTCTGCGGATTGAGCTGAAACTCATCGCGGATGTCGGATTTGTTGGGCTTCCGAACGCAGGTAAGTCGACGCTCCTTGGCGCAACGAGTCGCGCCAATGCGAAAGTCGGAGATTACCCGTTCACCACACGGCGACCACAACTTGGGATTGCCGAACTGCCGGGTGATCGCCGCTTGGTACTCGCAGATATTCCCGGTTTGATCGAGGGGGCAAGCGACGGTGCTGGGCTTGGTCACGATTTCTTGCGTCACATCGAGCGAACCAAAGCCATCGTGCATCTTGTGGATCTCGCGCCGCTCGACGGTTCAAAGCCTGCAGAGAATTACCGCACGATTCGCAGTGAACTGCACGCGTTCTCTCCGGCACTCGCAGAGAAGCCGGAACTCGTTGTGTTTTCGAAGATTGACCTCGTGCCAGAAGAAGAGCGCGCGAAGCGCATTCGTCGACTGGCCACCGAGATTGGCCTTGGCAAAGACGAGACCCCAGTGGTGATTTCCGCCGCAACTGGCGAGGGATTACGCGACATGCTTGAGCGCGCGTACGCCGTGGTGAAGGGCGAAGTGATGCCGACTGAGTGGCGGCGTTGACACCATTGTGGCAGCTCCGCACTCAGCGGCACAACAGGCGAAACGCAGCGAAGAAGTCTGCGAATTCTTCGCGGTATCGATCAGCAATGGCAAGTTGAGCGATCTCTGCTGCGAGTTCATCTTGTGCACGCAAGACTTCCGCGCGGCCGCCTCCGGCCTTCGCGATCTCTGGGAACCATGTCTTCGTTTGCGATGTGCGGCTTGAGGAGGTCTTCTTCGGAGCCGCGTTGTCGTGAACTGGCTTCGTTGCTTTGACAGGTGGCGGTCGCTTCGGTGGATCGATTTGTCCATCGATATCTGCAGGTGGGACATCTGCAGGTGGGACATCTGCCGGTGGCGTTTCGATGTCTTGCGGCTCCGCGCGCTCAGTCTCATCGACTTTGCCGCTCGCAGGAACTTCACTTGTCACACTTTCCGCGTTCCGTTCCTCATCGCGCGCGATGAGTCCATAGAAGCGCACGCCGGCCGCGAGTCCGCGCGCAGCAAGTTTGACACACAGCGCGCCTTCGCCCACATGTGGAGGCGCGTCGCCAACCAAGACGCACGCACGAATTGGCGGCGCATTTGGCGCGGGCGGATCCTTCAGCCATGTGCATTGACCAAGCGCCAACTTCATGGCTGCGTAGACGCTTTCGGGCGCGTCGCCGCCGCCTTCTGCAGAAAGCGACCAGAGTCGCGTACGAGCTTCATCAAGACTCGCTGTGAAATCCCACGCTTTCGTCTCCCAGTCGCCGCCGCGATCGCGATAGCCGACAATGGCAACGCGAACACCTTTCGTCACATTGCCGAGGAAGTTCATGAGGTCATCAATGCCGCCCTGCGCGCCAGCGATTTCGCGCCCCATACTCGCCGTGCAGTCGATGAGAATGGCCAGATCCATCGGGCGATCTGCGACCTCGGAGAGGTATTGATCGAACGAAACGAAGGCGGCTCCGTCGAGTGAGGCGATCCGGTTGAGTGCTGCAAGCCGCGTTCCCGTTG
Organism: Limnohabitans sp.; assembly: GCA_030054275.1. Classification (GTDB taxonomy): domain Bacteria; phylum Planctomycetota; class Phycisphaerae; order Phycisphaerales; family SM1A02; genus QWPT01. Next base: position 2,102 of record JASGCF010000243.1, read on the forward strand.
GCTGTGTTGGAACGATGGAACATGCGCGATACCGCGGATCTGTACGGTTCTTGCGCCACCACTCTCGCCAGCGATAGTCGCGACCGGCATCGCTTCCGCCCGTGATATCAGAGAGCCGATTCGACAGTACACCTGCCTCGGTGCGATCCATGCGGAGAACGATGCGCTCAAGCAACTCATCCATCCGCTTGCGTATGGCTTGGTCGTCGGCACGATCAAGCGCTGCAAGTGTTTCGAGTGCGATCGTTGCTTCAAGAGGGCGTGGAGATTTCTCCAGTTGCGAGATTCGCGTGTCGAGCGCAGTCAGATCGATTGGATGGCGGCTGCGAACGAGTGCGCGCAACGCTCGTGGGTCGGTCTCGAGTGCGACCAGTGTCGGATCGATGACCAACCCGCGCCGTGCAAGGCAGGCATAGGCATACGCTCGCACTTGCCATGCGCGATCTCGCACGAAGGCTGTCATCAACGCTGCGCTCTCTTCGCAGTCGTAGCGCTCAAGCCGCATCACAGCGATTGCACGCGATGGCCAACCGCCTGCATTCGCCAGTCGATTGATGGCTGCGCGTTCGTCGGGACCGCCAGACGCAAGAGTCAAACGAAAAGCGTCATCGGTTGGCTCATCGGTTGGCTCATCGGTTTGCTCATCGGATACGGTGTCGTGTGCGTCCTGAGCGCTCTGGGACGGAACCGCGTACAGGTCCGCAAGTACGCTGGGTTGGGCGGCGGACGAACTTGTACATGTTGCAAATGTCGCAAATGCCGCGACGCCCGCAAAGAGCGCGATACATCGCCTCGCGAACAGCAGGATTGTCGCGTCTGCGTCCATCGGTTGTGAGTGTACGCTGATCGACTCCCGAGGAAACCAACGATGCTTGATCCGCAGAAACTTCAGTCGGTGTTCGCACGCGCATGTCGGTACGAGGAATACCTGCGAAGCGATCCTGCCCGCGCTGGTGGTTGGGAAACTGTGCGCGAGCGGACGGCGCTGACGGATGCGCAGCGCGCGACGCTTGGGTCATTTTCGCGCGAGATGAAGGTGCTTGTTGTCAGCGGAATCTGGTGCGGCGACTGCGTGCAGCAGGGGCCGTTGCTTGCACGCATTGCAGAAGCGTGCGAGCGGATCGATCTTCGTTGGATTGATCGCGACGCAGAGGCTGCGTTCTCTTCAACGCTGAAAATATGCGGCGGCGGACGCGTCCCTGTGGTTGTGTTTGCGGCGGAAGATTTCGAGCCGTGTGCAGTGATAGGTGATCGTACGCTTGCGCGCTATCGCGGTCTTGCGCGGCGACAGTTGGGTGCGTCGTGCGAATTGCCGTGGGCAGAGATTCCTGCCGATGAAAGCGCGGCGGTCCTGCAAGAGTGGCTCAACGAGTTTGAGCGTGTGCAGTGGATGCTGCGCTTGTCACCGCGACTTCGTCAACTGCATGGTGATTGAGTACGACGCGTGTGCTGCGAGTTTCTCGGGCTTGCCTCTCGCAGTCTCAAGATCGAAACACGCGAAAAGGGCACGCGAACAAAAGCACGGGAGGGCGCGCCCCGATTGGAACGCGCCCTCCGCTCTCAGAATTCTCTTCCCCGAGTCGGTGTATCACGCCGTGGTTGACCACGCGTGCATGAGTTGTTTCGGATCGCGAATTCCCGTCCTGCGACAGACCACTGACAGAGCACTCGCGGGATCGCCGTCACGAAGGTGTTCCTGCACTTCGTAGATCATCGAATCGTGACACGCGAGGACGCCACGCGGGAGATGCTTTCTGAACTCAGCCTCGGCCTTGATGTAGGCCGGATCACGCAAGTCGTACTGCAATACACACACTGCAAAGAATGCGGCGGCCGCACGGGCAGGTGTCCAACTTGTTGAATCACTCCACGCCTCTGCTGGAATCGCGTCGATGACACCGCGTGCGTTGGCTACGAACTCGTTCGCTGCGTCGACCATGACCGGGGACGGTGGGATCATGACGGATTTGCGCATGCGACCGACCACGCGGCGAATGGAGGCACCAACACCATCGGTTCGCGCGGGCGCACCCATCGAGCGCTCTAAGAACGACGCTTCTGAAGCAGGTGCGGAAGGCATGTAGCACGCCATGGCAGCCGACGGCGCGGAATCCGCAACGCGATCGACGGGCTGGACAATCTCCAGCGCTTCGCCACTCTCTTGCGACGCTTCGTCGACGGCAATGAAGCTTGTGAGTCGCGTCTGGATCTGATGCGTCACGCCGAGTTGCGCAATTTCGTCGTCGATGAGTGCAGCGTTTGTGGGCTCAGCGATGCGGCGATCTTCAAGCGATTGCACGCGTTCGCGTGCCCAGAGCGCGCCGAAATCAATGGTGCTTGCCGCAACGAACGCAGAGCCGCGAAAGCGTCCGTCGACACTTTCAATCTCGATCTGCGTGCGGTGACCCTCGACAAAAAACACCGAGGATCGCCCCGCGAAGAGATCGTTGCGTGTTGGTCGTCTTGCGCCGACTTCGGAAAGTCCACATGCCATCGGCCCAGCGAGCGCAGCGGCGAATCGACGAATTTCATGTTCGATGTCGTCAGAATCTTTCAGGACGAGATGCGTACCGCCGCACACGCGCGCGAGTCGCGAGAGCAATGCAACCGAGGGCGCTTCCCCAATTCCGATGCTAAAGAGACGCGTTGCTGGGTCGAGTCTGCGTGAGATCGACAGTAATTCTTCGTCGTTGGCAACATCGCCGTCAGTGAGGAAGAGCACGGTGCGAACGAAACCCTGTGGAACTCGACCGATGCACGCTTGCTCAAGTGCTGGAACCGCTTCAGTTCCGCCGCCAGCAGTGAGTTTCTCAAGGAACTGCAGCGCGGATGTGATGTTGGCGCGCGTTGCGAGCATTGGTTCCTTCGCAAAACGCGTGAGTTGCGAATTGAACGCGATGATCTCGAAGTAGTCGCGTTCCGTCAGTGCTTGCAGTGTGGCTGCGAGTGCACGCTTTGCCGCGTTGATGCGTTGGCCCCGCATGGAACCAGAGTGATCGAGTACGAAGATGGCCTCGCGTGGCGCCTCGAGTTCCGGCTTGCGCGAGGCGGGCGGATCGACCACGACCAGCGTTCGACTGCCGTCGGAGTACGCACGGACGATGGGCTGTTCGGTGCGCGTCCACGAACGCACGACGATGTCGCGATTGCAGGTGCTGTGCATCGT
>JASGCF010000244.1 GCA_030054275.1 Limnohabitans sp.
GTCTTGAGCGCCAAGCACAGTTCGTCGTTTTCGACTTCCTTGAGCACTGCCTGAATGCCCTTGTCGTTGACATTGTTGATGTCTTCAAACACGAACATGCGCCGACGAATCTCTTCGACGAGATCAGGATCTTCGCTTTCAACGCCCTGCATAATTGTTCGCTCGGTCGAGCGATCAACGAGATTGAGAATCTCAGCGACTGTTTCAACGCCGCCGACTTTTTCGCTTGAAGTTCCGATCATGTTCGAGAGACGACTCTCAAGCGCAGCCTCAACTTCACGAATGACTTCAGGGTTCGTCTGCTCCATGTTGGCGACGCGCCGCACCACTTCAATCTGCTTGGCAGGCGGAAGTCCGATGAGAATCTCACTCGCTTTGTGGTGCGGAAGATGCGACACAATGAGCGCGATGGTCTGCGGATGTTCTTCTTGAATGAAGGTGAGCAGATTCTCGCTCTCGGCTTTCTGTAGAAACGCAAACGGCGTTTTCTGAACTTGCGTTTGAATCTGCTGGATGACCTTCTCCGCAGTCTTCGGATCCAACGAGTTTTTCAGCAGATTCCGCGCGTAATCAAGCCCACCCTCGCGCACATAGCCTTGCGCCATGGCGAGTGAATAGAACTCGCTGATCACCTGCTGTCCAAGTTCCTTCGGCACATCACCGAGTGCCGCCAGCGCGCGCGTAACCTCTTCAACCTGCTCCGTTGGCATCTCCTTGAGGATCGCGCCGGCACTATCTGCGTCAAGCAACAATAAGAGAATGGCGCTCTTGAGCGTGCCGTCGAGCTCATCGGCGGACTTCGGAAGTTTCATGCCTGGGCGATATGCCATATGCGTTCCTCAAGTCACGCGTTGGTGCGCATCCAGCGACGAAGGATGCCAGAGAGTTCTGACGGATCACGCTGCGCCATGTCATTCAACTGCTCAAGCATTTGTGCGCGACGAAGACTGTCGTCATCAAGCTCCATACCCTCGAGCGCTGGCGTTGCTTCATCTGCTTCGCCAACCACCTCTGCATCGTCCGACTCAAGTTTCGGCGGAACACCTGCAAGTTCCTCGGGCGTCGGCAATTCTTCGCGCGTCGATGCTTTCCGCGCGATGTTGAACATGAAGAACAAACTCGCGATCGCCAGCACTCCCAAACCGATCGGCTTCACAAGACCGCCAGCCCCAGAAGTACTTGTGTCGCCACCGCCGAGCACCAACTGTCCAAGTCCAGCTGCCATAGACGCCGCGGCAGGTTCTTCCGCAAAGTCGTAGAAGAATCCGACTTCAACCGTGCCTTTCTTGGCCCCATCCATGGCATCAGTTGCCGTGAGCGGCTCAACGAGTTTTCGAATGCGAGCGATCTCTTCATCGCGAATCACAGCAAGCGCAGCATCGTCTGGCGCCGATGCGGTCTGATCTGCGGTCGCTGCAGGATTACGAAGTCGCCAAACCTTCACAAAGTAACTCCAAGGCAAGGCAACTCCGACATCGATCTTCGTTGCGTAACCAGTGCTGTCTTTCTCGATGAATTGGCTGCCCGGAATCGCAGATTGATACTTGCTCTCAACACGCTCTGTCGCCGTCTGTGCAGCACCTCCACTGGTCGACACGATCGACATACCTGTATTGGGAACCGCGCCTGGTTCTCGCGATTGCGGCGCGCCCTTCATCTCAGAGGTCGAGCTTGATTCGCTTACTGGAACAGAGATACCGTCGCGATACTCCGTCTTCGAAGTCGTGCGCTCGGTCGTCACAACTTGTGGATTGACCGCAATCCGAACACCTTCAATCGAGGCAAGCAACTGCGCGATGCGTGCCTGTACAGCGTCTGCGATCTTCAGCGTTTGCTCGAGATTTTGACCCGACGCGCCAGCGCGACCAAATGTGGTTCGATAGGCGGTCATGCCATCCGTGATCGCCACATTTTCAGGCTTCAATCCGGACTGCGTTCCAGCAACCATGGATGCGATCGAGTCGACTTGCTCTTGGCTCAGACTTCCAGAACGCATCACAACATTGACCGATGCGGTTTGCACAGTGCGCGATGCGCCGAGTGGAGTCGATGGCTTCGGCGAGATGAACACTTTGGCGGACTTCACATTCCGAAAGCCAGTGATCGTGGTAGACAACTCATTCTGGAGCGCAATCAGCTTCTTCATCTCCGCCTGACGCGTGGTATCGAACGGACTATCGAGACTCACCAGTCCACCGAAGTCGAGGCCAGTTTCGTTGCCGTTCCCCTGCTCAGCGAATTGCGCGCGAAGTTCGGCAAGCCGTTCCGAAGGAACCAACAGTTGCCCATCCTTCTCTTCAAAGCTCACACCGCGCGCAGACAGAAATTGTCGCGCATCCTCGTAACTTGCGGCTTTCACGCCGAAGGGCACCGTGGTCGTACGCGCACTCCACTGCGCAACCAAGAAGAGCCCAAGTGCAATGATCACCACAAGGCTGCCAGCGAGCAGTTTCGCCGTGGGCGAGAGCCCTGCCATGCGGGTTCGAATCAGTTCAAGTGCGTTGCGGATTGCCTGCACGCCGTGGCCTCCATGCCGTTGCGTCTCGGACGCGCTCGTTCGACCGAGCGCACTTTCCCCACATCACTGGCGCGGTCGCCATCCTGGCGATCCGCATCGGGAGAATCCTCATCGGCAAGGAAGTGTTTCATCCCGCAAAGACTGCGCGGAAGAACTGGCGAATTCTGCCGGGACCGGCGCGCGACACGCACGGCCCACGCGGCACTTCGCGAGCCAGACCATGGCGAAGGGATGAAAAACAAACCCCGCCAGTGGGCGGGGTTGAGGGAACTTCGCGATCTTGTGCGCCGTCGGGCGCAAGCCCAATGACCCCGAAAGGCACGCCTTCATGCGGGTTTGAAGGCAACTTTTGAGGCGGGTGTTCCGGTCTACCTCGCCGTGAGGCGCGCGGAAACCTTGCACAAACCGCGCGACTTACACTCTGACATTCTTCACTTCGTCGTAGGCATCCACGACCTTGTTTCGCAGTGCGAGCAGCATTCTGAATGCAGAATCCGCCTTTTGCGTGGCGATCATGACACCTTCGATGTCATCGCGCTGACCCGTCAAGAGGTCGTTGGTCGCTTGGGTTGCGTCTTGCTGCATCTGATTGACCTTGCGCATTTCCTCAAGCAACTCCTGCTTGAAATCGCCGCCATTTCCCGCTGTTTGTGGACGGACGCCAACGCCGGGTTGGGCGTTCACGCGCGAGACGATGCCGAGTGGGTCGATCATGCCGTGCAATTCCTCTGAGAGATCCGCCTAGCACACGCCGTGCCAGGCGGAACGCTATCCCAAAATCCGCAGAGACGATTCGATCATCGACTTGGTGGCCTCGATCGCGGCAAGATTTGCGTCATAACTTCGAGCAGCCAACATGGCGTTGGCCTGCTGGATGGCAGGATCAATGTTGGCGTAGCGCACATAGCCCTCTGCGTCGGCGAGTTCGCTCCAAGGCTCCCAGACGCGACGGAAGTCATTCCTCGGCTTGATTTCTGCAACATGAACCCCGAGATCTGATCCAGACACCGGATCACCGGATGCGAAGTAGACAACGCGCTCGGAGAACGGCGGCGTGCTGGCGCGTGGATCGACCGGCACATCAATATTGGCCATGTTTGCTGCAATCGCATCGAGACGCACGCGGTTGGCAACCAAGGCGGAGGTGGAAATGTCAAGCGATCCGAACATGAGTTCTCCAAATCACTCTGGCGCCCGCGACGATCAATCTCTCAAGATTGATACTTGCTGAAATTTGACACTTGCTGAAGGTTGAGGCGCCCTGATCATCGTTCCATCGGCGCCCTTGAGGAAACTCCCAACCACACCCGACTCATTCACGATTTTCACCATTCGTTACGGACGCTCGCGAATCGCTGCGTTCATCAAATCAAACTGATTCCGCATCAGTTGCGATGCCATTCGAAACGCATACACATTTTCCGTCAGCCGCTGCATCATCCGCTCCGCGCTTCGATCGTTTCCGTCGTGAAACACGATGTTGTCGGCCAAAATCTCGGGCTTGAGTTCCACTCCAGCGGAAGAAAATGTCACCGGCGCAGCATCGTCGAATTGCAGCGACCCCTGCTGATCCACGCTTCCGGTATCCATTGCATCACGCAGCGCACCTTGGAAAGCTCGAGGGTCAACATCAACGGGTCGAAATCCCGGCGTCTCGGCGTTGGCAAGATTGCCAACGAGTAACTTCTGACGCGCAGACATGAACTGCAGCGAGCGCTCAAGCGCTGGGAGCGACGAACCTGTCATGAATCCATCCATCATGTTGGACCTCAGAGTTCCGCGGGAACCAGCAAATCTTCCTTCCACTTCTTCAACTTGAGACCAAGCGTTCGAACGCCGATACCAAGGGCTTTTGCGCTCTTTTGGCGATGTCCACGATTGCGCTCAAGCGTCGCGACAATCGAGCGACGCTCAATTTCATCAAGCGTCAATGCACCGTCACACACCAAACTCGGAAGTCCGGTGCCATCGCCAGGCGCCTGCGCAGGCGATGTGTTGGCCCCGCCAATCAACGCGTCCGCTGCATCACCGAATGTCTCAACAATCACTGGCTCAGCGATACCGAGCGCTCGGGAAAGGCGCGTTGACACGCCACCGGCGTGTGAGATTGCCGAACTTGTCGATGGCGCGACAAGCCATGGTGCAACAAGATCGGCGGGAATGACATCAGAGAATGCAAGCACAGCCGCACGCTCGCAGAGATTCTGAAGTTCACGCACATTGCCTGGCCACGCGTATTGCTCGAAGAGCGCCAGTGCGTCTTTCGCAAGCTTTCTGCGCCGACCACCTTCGCGATCTGCGACCAGCCCGAGGAAATGCTCGGCCAATTCCGAAACATCACTCAGACGCTCACGCAACGCAGGCATGCGAATCGGCAGCACATTCAAGCGGAAGTAGAGGTCGCCACGGAATCGGCCCGCATCCACTTCCTTCGAAAGATCGCGGTTGGTTGTCGCGAGAATGCGCACATCTGCCTTCTGCGAGACGCTCGAACCAACGCGTTCAAAACTCTTTTCCTGAAGCACGCGCAACAACTTGGCCTGCAAATCAGGCGGAATCTCGCTGATTTCGTCGAGCAGCAGTGTGCCACCATCTGCAAGTTCGAAGCGTCCCTTGCGAAGTCGATCTGCGCCAGTAAACGCACCTTTCTCATGGCCGAACAACTCGCTCTCAAGGAGCGCTGATGAGAGCGCTGCGCAATTGATGGCTAAGAACGGCCCTGCAGCGCGCGGACTATTTTCATG
>JASGCF010000245.1 GCA_030054275.1 Limnohabitans sp.
GTTGCGTTGTTCATCCGCATGGTTCGTGACGCTGCAAGAAGTGCTTCATGCTCTGCAACGAGCGAATCCCATGACGCGTCGAAGGCGAACGCATAGTTCTTCCAACGACCAATCGAACTTCGATTGATGGGACGTTTGACCTGCTGGCTTGAGAGCGTGACGGCGTGGCGAGTGTTCGCCTCCGGATGCAATACCCGTGCATCCATGGAAAGTCCGAGGAGTGAGAGGCAACGCGCTGCGTGATACGCAGGATCTTCGATCAAATCTTCGTAGAGCACACAAACGTGCGGAATTGCGAAGACCTCGAGTGCACGCTCCACGATCTTCCGCTTGATCATGATCACCTGTCGGATCGCATCAAAGTCGTCCGACCACACCAGTGTTCCTGCGCGGAAATACGACAAAAACACACTGGTGGCGTGGTCGCGTGGATCGCGATCGACGGCGATGCCGACAGCGCCCGGGAGAATCGTGGCGATCTCCGGAAGTGTGCGCCATGCACGAAGCACTTTGTCGAATGCCCACGTGGCATCTGGCCTTCGCAGTCGTGACACGCCTTCTAAATAGAGTGACTGTAATTCGGAGTACTTCGCTGTTGAGATGGCGCTCGGGCTCCGAGGCCAAAATCCAGTTGCATCAAGTTCGTGACCAATCGCGCGAAGGCCGTCGTATTCGCCGATGCCACTGATCTGCGGATGTCGATCGAGCATCTGCTCAAGCAGCGTGGTGCCAGATCGTGGTAACGCGACCATCATGGCGACGCCATCGACCCGTGGTGCTCGAGCTGTGTACGGTTGTTCTCGACGCGCGCGAGCTTGTTCCAAGCGTTGTAGTTGCTCTTCCAGTGGACGAAGAAACTCGCGCAACGACTCAGATTTCTGCCCAGTGCGCTGATGCGCTTCCTGAGCAGTCGCGAACGCTTCACGGTAACGGGCCGCTTTATCGAGAAGTGCTGCTGCCTCAAACCCGGCACGACGGCGAATATCAATCGGCAGCGTTTCCTCGCGCAAAATGGCCAACATCTTGTCGATGCCGCGCTCGCAATCGTCGATGGCCTGCGCCCGCGCGATGTGCAATGGAGCGCGCGGATCCTTGGTCCACGCGCCACCGTGCCGGACTCGTTGGCACAACTCTTCGCGCTGCCCACTTGCTGAAAGTGCGTCAAGGAGTCCGAGCATCGCCTCAACAGCGCACGGCCCTTTGCCCTCTGCAAGCGGGCGTAATCGCGCAAGCCCCTCGTCGACTTTGCCGTACTGAAGATCGAGTTGTGCACGCAAAAGATTCGCAAGTTCATCCTTCGGCGAAAGTTCGAGCGCAGGGCCCAAATCCCGTTCGGCTTCGATCTTTCGATCTGCCATCAAGTATGCGCGTGCGCGTCCAAGTCGCGCAGGAAAACTGTTGGGTGCTTTCGCCAACAGTGCTGTTGCAGCAGCAGCTGCTGCTGGCGCATCGCCGACACGCAAAAGGCGCTCAATCTGATCGATGGGATTTTCGCGTTGTGCCATGATGTACGAGCGCCTCTCTCAATTGACCAGTCGCGGGATCTCTTCAAGCAGTATGTCGCCATTTCCCTCGAAGGCACCTGCGCCAAGCGCCTCGTTGCGCGTCACGCGCGAGTCGGCATCTGCGCCGCGCGCAACATATTGCGGCGGATTCCACGCCGTGCGAAAGGCAATCACGACCAAGATGCCTGCTGCACAAAAAGCGATAACGCGCCCCAGAGTGCGAAGTTTCGCCGGCAATTCGAATGGCCAAAGGTGGACGACGCACGCGCCGAGTGTTGCGATTCCGATGCCTGTGAGTGCATCGAACACCGGACCAATCGCGGCGGCTTGTCGCGCGTATCCGTAGAACGCGAGAACGATCGCAAGCCGTGAGAAGAGCACAATTCCAACGACAAGCGCAAGTGGTCGTAGTCGTCGCGTGGAAAGTGTGACGCAGCCAACGATCATGGTTGTCAGAAGGAAGAAGCGCCACCAAGGTTCCGCTCGCCGAGCTGGAACAACCATGTCGACAGCCTCTCTGCGCCCGCCTGCTCCATATGGCCAGTTTGTTGCGAAAACTCCGAGCGTCACACCATCACCAAATCGGCGCAACTTTTCGCGCGCAAGACGCCACCATCCATCGGGATGCTCGCGAATCGCGGCGAGTCCAACGGCGTAGCCGCGGGTTGCGAGGCGTGCATGACTTGGTCGCGCGAACGAGAATGTTGGGTTCTGATCAAAGCGATCGGCAAGCGCTTCGCGCGAGAAACCGCCGTCGGCTGTTGCGTGATTCGCAATCGCGAAGTCAAGAGGTCCCTTCATGGAAACGATCGGCCATGTCGGAAGCGGTTCAGGCGTGAATCCCCATGTTTCCCGGAAGTAGCGCTCAACAAGTGCCGCGTCGATTTCACGCGCCTGCTGCTGGAAGACCCACTTTCCGAACGGAGCAAAGTTGCCAGAACGCGCATAGGCAGGCAACGCTTCAAAAGCAGCGATGGCACTTGGCGACCACTCTGGCCACATCGAGTCATAAGGAATTGGCGGTGATGTCGTGTTCATCCTCACCGCTGCGTGGTGAGCGCGCAGAGTCCATGGCGTGAGTACGAGCGCAATCGTTGCAACAAACACGAAGCCATGGAGTGCGACGATTTTGCGAGAAGCCAAGGTTGCAGTGATCGAGTACACAGCCATCGCGATCGCAAGAAGCGCGACAACGGCAAGATGTTCCGCACGCACCAAAAGCGCCAATCCGTGCAAGATGCCAAGCACAAGAATGGTGAAGACGCGAGGCCTATCAAGCCATGACAGCGTCGCGAAGAGAAGCGCGGTCAGTAGAAAGGCGTAGAGCACCTCATTGTTGAGGCTCGTCGCCATCGTGAGCGCTGAAAAACTCACTGCGGAGAACAGTGCTGCAATGACGCCAGCGCCACGCCATGCGCATCGTGCAAGCGTGAGATACAGAAGGGCAGCAGTCGCTGCACCGACAGTGCTCCACAGTACTTTGGCGACGAAAAATGGTCCGGCCGCGAGTCCGAGCCAATGCAAAAGAAACGCAACCGCTGGCGTTCGGAATGCGAGATCAAACTCAAAGGGCTCGCCACGACCAAGTGCTTGCGCCCAGACGGTCCACACGATGGCATCACCCTCATAGGTCGCAGAGTGCGGCCATGCAGCGTCGGGCGATCGCGCGAGAAAGACCAAACGAATCGCGAGGGCGATCAAAAAAATGCACAAGGCACACAGTGCGTCGCGAGTTCGCAGTGGGGAGAGAGAAGCGGTCGCGCCAAGTGTGCGCATGCCCGCATAGTAGTTCCGAACGCCATGCGTGTTCATGCGACTGCCTGCGTTACACTCGCTGCATGCCCGTTTCGCACGAGCTTCGCGCGATCTTCGTCCATATTCCAAAGTGCGGCGGCTCGAGTGTGGAACGCGCACTTGGGATGCATGGCGACTATCGCATCGAGCATCGAACGCATGTGTATGGTCGCGCGACAAGCGCCGATCTGTGCGCGATTGCGGGGCGAGTGAACTATCTCCAGCATCTTTCGGCCACGAACCTTCGGCGTGCATTGATGGCGACGGGCGTTTCGAACGGGGCGGTGGCGCAATGGAAGTCGTTTGCGTTTGTACGAAATCCCTTCGATCGATTGGTCTCGGCATGGGCCGGCGGCGATCCTGATTTGCGTGACTGCGCGCGGCTTCAAGGAATTGAACTGCGTGGACTCACATTTGCGCGCTTTGTGGATGCGACGATCGCGCTTGATCATCCCCATGTACTTCCGCAGACGCAGTTCATCTATGACGCATCTGGTGAGCGACTCGTCGACTTTGTAGGTCGATTTGAGCGGCTTCATGAGGACTTTGATCGCGTCTGCGATCTCCTTGAACTGGGCAGTCAGAACCGACCCACGCTTCCGCATGCTCATCGTTCACGCCACGCGCACTATCGCGATCTCTTCGATGTGCGATCACGCACGCTCGCGATGCGACGGTATTGCGAGGATCTTGCGATCCTTGGGTATGACTTCTGACATCGATCGGTTTCTGGTTTTTTTCTAGGCAAGGTGGGAAACGGTGGCTTGCCGCGTCGGGATCCTCTCCGGATACTCCACCGGAACTGCGATCGGGCACATCGATGCGTGCGTCTTGCCCGTCGATAGGATGTTCTGATTCGACGGGAGCCACGCAGGGCTCAAACGGCTTCGGATATGTCATGTGCGACAACAAATTGCAACCGTCACGCCCGCTGTGACGGGCAATCACGCCCCGTCAAGCACGATCGAGCGAGAACTGGTTGCGCAGGTCTCGTCGGCCGCGACTCTGACCGCACTCTTCGACACTTCCATGCGTTACCTCGCAGTAAGCACTGCGTAGTGCCAAGAGTACGACCTCAACAGGCATGAGATCGTCGGTCGCTCGCACTACGACATCTTCCCTGAGATTCCTCAGCGATGGAAGGAGGCACATCAGCGCGGCTTCGCCGGAGAGGTTGTCACATCGGATGGCGACATCTTTGCGCGTGAGTATGGCCAAGTTCAATGGCTGCGCTGGTCGGTCGTTCCATGGCGACGCGAGGATGGTTCGGTTGGTGGCATTGTGATCTCCGCCAACGAGTTCTCCGAACTTGAGCAACGACGCATTGAGGTAGCCCACGCTCGGCGCGAGTTCGAGTTGGTTGATCATGACGGGCAAGACGGCTGTGGCAGCAAGGCGCGTGCGCGCATCTGCGTTGCAGACAACGGATGTGGGATGAGTGATGTGCCACTCGCGCGGGCGCGCGAACCGTTCTACACCACGAAGCCCGCTGGTCGCGGCACTGGGCTCGGACTCGCGATGGTCTCATCATCCGTTTCGGCGGCAGCCGGCCTGATGTCGATTGAATCCACGATGGGTGTCGGTACCGAGGTTTCGATGTTGCTACCCCTTGTAGCTTTATGAGCATGAGGCATGCGGCAGGTTTGAGTTATCCGAAAATGTATGAACAAGGTTCATCCCCTCCGCTCAACGCTTCGCGAGATGCTTCTTCGTTTCCGCGCGGGAAGCCTTGATGATTGCGGCTGCAGCCTTTGGGTTCGCCTTCGCCTCAAGCAACGCATCGAGCATCAGCGGTGCCACAATGGTCGCATCGCTCTCAACGACGAACATCGGTGTCTTCTCGGTCAACTTGTCCCAGGTGATCTTCTCGTTCGGCGTGGCGCCTGAGTACGAGCCGAAGGAAGTCGTCGAGTCGCTGATCTGGCAGAAGTACGCCCACGGCTTCAC
>JASGCF010000010.1 GCA_030054275.1 Limnohabitans sp.
GCCCAAAACTAAAACACTGAGGACGAAGTCCGAGCGGGCAGTGCGCGCCCCGCGTTTGAAGCGTCGAGGTTCGGCGCTCCGGAGGAGCGCCGGTCTGCCTCCCACCCCTCACTTCGTCATCGCCGCCTGCACCGTGCCAGGCGCACCCGAAAGCAACCGCGCGTCGATTTCCGCGGCGATTCCCGCCACAAACGCATCAAACGGCATCTCGCCGAGGTTCGCTTCGACGCCGCGCGCGCGCACGCTGACCACGCGGTTCTCGGCGTCGCGCGGCCCAACCACCGCCATGTACGGAATCTTCTCTTCGGCCGCGACCTTGATCTTCGCCTGCACGCGATCGTTGCCGTGGTCAACCGTCGCGCGCACGCCGCGCGCCTTGAGCGCAGCCACGAGTTCGTCGGCGTACGCAGCACTCTTCTCGGAAATCGGCAGCACGCGCACCTGCTCGGGGTTGAGCCAGCAGGGGAATGCTCCCGCGAAGTGCTCGATCAACACGCCACAGAAGCGCTCCATCGAGCCGAACGGCGCGCGGTGAATCATCACCGGGCGGTGCGGCTTGTTGTCCTGGCCCGTGTACGAGAGATCGAAGCGCACAGGCAGGTTGTAATCAACCTGCACCGTGCCGAGTTGCCACGAGCGGCCGATGACATCCTTCACCACGAAGTCGATCTTCGGCCCGTAGAACGCAGCTTCGCCCGGCTCCTCACTGAACGGCACACCGAGCGTCTTCGCTGCATCGCGGCACGCTTGCTCGGCCTTGTCCCAGTTCGCTGGGTCACCGACATACTTCGTGCCATCCGGATCGCGCAAGCCAACGCGCACGCGATATTCGTGCATGCCGAGCGTCGAGAAGATGATCTTGACGAGCGAGAGGCAGCCGAGGACCTCCTCGGCGACCTGGTCCTCGCGCACGAAGAGGTGCGCGTCGTCCTGCGTGAATCCGCGCACGCGCGTCATGCCGTTGAGTTCGCCCGATTGCTCCCAGCGGTACACCGTTCCGAACTCGGCAAGACGCACGGGAAGATCGCGGTAACTATGCGGTTCGCTCGCGAAGATCTTCGCGTGGTGCGGGCAGTTCATCGGCTTCAACAAGAAGCCGTTGATGAGTTTGTCCGCGTCCATCACGCGATCTTGCGCGATCACTTCGCGGCCGGTGCGCTCATTCAGTTCACGCGCAAACTGCGCGCTCACGCCGTCGATGCGCGCGACGAGTTCGCCGCACGAGCAGCCCGAATCGCAGAGTTTGGTGAGATCGTCGCCCTCGACGATCGCGGGGAACTGCGACTCTTTGTAGTAGGGGAAGTGGCCGCTCGTCTTGTAGAGATCGAGTTTGCCGATGTGCGGCGTGTAGACCTGGTGGTAACCCTGCTTGCGCAGTTCGGCACCGATGAAGTTCTGCAGTTCGTTGCGAACAATCGAGCCCTTCGGCGTCCAAAGAATGAGGCCTTGGCCGACCATTTCATCGATGTGGAAGAGGCGCAACTGCTTGCCGAGCGTGCGGTGATCGCGGCGACGCGCTTCCTCTTGAAGGCGAACATGCTGCTCGAGTTCTTCCTTCGTCGCGAATGCCGTGCCGTAGACGCGCGTCAAGCGATCGAGCTTCTCGTCGCCCTTCCAGTAGCTCGACGCAAGCGAAAGCACTTTGAATGCGCCGATTTTTCCGGTGGCGGGCACATGCGGGCCGCGGCAGAGATCTTCCCAGTTCTTGCCGGGTTCGCCGGTCGCGTACCACGAGAGCGACTTCGAGCCTGCCTCGACCGCGCGCTGAGCGTTGTCGAGCTTGAACTTCGAGCCTTCCTTTTCCAACTTCGCGATGCCGTCCGCAATCGGGAGTTCGTAGCGCGTGAACGGCCGATTCTCGGCGACGATCTTCGCCATCTCGGCCTCGACCTTCTCAAAGTCGTCGGCCGACATCACCTTCCCGTCGGGGAACAGCATGTCGTAGTAGAAGTTCGTTTCGAGCGGCGGGCCGTACACGAGCTGCACGCCCGGATAGAGCCGCTGGATCGCCTCGGCCATGATGTGCGCGCACGAGTGGCGCAACAGATAGAGGGCGTCTGGGCTCACCGTGCCGTCGCGGTTCTTCGCGGTCACGATCGCAAGCGACGAGTCGCCCTCGATCCGGTGCGCAAGGTCGACCAGTTCGCCGTCCTTCGCGAGGTTCGCGCCCGTCGCGCCGACGCGACCGCCGAGCGCGCTCTTTGCAAGTCCTGCGCCGATGGAGGCGGCAACTTCGCCCACGGTGGGGGCGCTCGAGAACTCTTTGACAGAACCGTCGGGGAGGGTGATCCGGACCATAAGGGCGGCGAGTGTAACTCGCGAGGCGCGTGGGCGGTACGCTGTCCGAATGTCGATGGCGCCTCTCCTCGCGCTTTTCCCCGCGCTTCTGTATGCCGTCTGCGTCGGGCAATCTGCCGCGCCGTCGTCGGCGCCGGTGGTGGCAGCGCCCGCGTCGGTTGTCGTGGTCGACCATGACGACCTCGAGATTCGGGAATCGTGCGTTCTCGCGTTTCCCCGGGCGGTCACCGATCCGGATGGCAACGGTGTCGTCCGCATCGTGGCTGACGGCGTGACCATCGATCTCGGTGGCGCGACACTTGACTCGGGGCTCGATCGCGCACGGCCCGACTTGTTCGCCGGGCTTGGCATTGTGGTTGCCGCGAAGAATGTGACGCTGCGAAACGGATCGGTACGCGGCTTCAAAGTCGCGATCTCGGGCGAAGCGTGTGATGGCGCGACCTTCGAGCGACTCGATCTCTCCGACAACTCTGCGCAGTTGCTCAAGTCGACGCGCGAGAAAGAAGACGCTTCCGATTGGCTCTATCCGCACGAGAACGATCGCGGTGAGCAAGTGACGCAGCACGGCGCTGGGCTTTCGATTTCGAATGCCCGCGATGTCACGGTGCGCGAGGTGCGCGCACGACGCACGCAGAACGGCATCGTGCTTTCTTCGGTGCACCACTCGAAGTTCTACGACAACGATTGCTCGTTTCTCTCAGGATGGGGCTTGGCGATGTGGCGTTCGTCCGACAATGTTGTCTGCCGCAACGCCTTCGACTTCTGCATCCGCGGCTACTCGCACGGCGTTTACAACCGCGGGCAGGATTCTGCGGGGATTCTCATGTTCGAGCAGTGTTCGCGGAATGTCGTCGCGCTGAACAGCGCCACGCACTGCGGTGATGGAATCTTCGGGTTCACGGGCCGCGAGGCACTTGGTGAGAAGCCGTGTCCGTCATCGAAACTTGATTTTGATGCGAACGGACTCGCATCAACAAAGTCGTCACAAGACGCGTGGTATCGCGGTCGCGGTTGCAACGACAATCTCTTTGCGCTGAACGATCTCTCGTACGCGGCCGCGCATGGCCTCGAGATGACGTTCAGCTTTGGAAACACAGCCGTCGCCAATCGCTTCGTCGAGAACGGCATCAATGGTGTGTGGTTTGGATATGCGCGCGACTCAACACTCATCGGCAACGAGTTTGAGCGAAATGTTGCTGGCGATGTTGCGGCCGAGCATGCGCAGCGCGTGCGGCTGTGGAAGAACACCTTTCGCGAAAGTCGCGTGGGGGTAGCGCTGTGGGACGACGACGATCCAGGGCTTGCCAAACTTGCGTGGACGGTTGTGAACGGCAGCGCCTGCCAAGACAACATGGTGGTTGACAACAGCTTCTCCAGTGAACCGACAGCTATCGAGTTGCGCGGCGCGCAGCGAACAATCGTGGCGCGGAACGCGTTTACCTCGTGTGCGCGGACAGTTGCGGAGACGGATATCCCAGCGGGAAGCGAAACCGCAACGGGTCGTGAACTCGCAGCGATCTCGCCAGACGGTGAAAAGGAACTCGCGCGCAGGCTTGCCGCGCTTGATACGTTGCCCGGCAAAGCGCGCCCGATCGGCGCACGCGCAGCTCTGCGCGGACGCGACAAGATCGTGATGGGCGCGTATGGTCCGCAGGATCCGGCGGCCGCCCCGCCGACGAAGGAGCAGATGCCGTGATTTGCCCATTCTGCAAGGCAGACGACGACAGCGTCATCGACTCGCGCGAGGCGGACGGAGGCCTTGCTGTGCGCCGGCGCCGCGAGTGCAACCAGTGCAAGCGTCGATTCACAACCTACGAGCGGTTCGAGCGTGCAGACAAGTTGGTCGTGGTGAAGCGCGACGGTACGCGCGTGCCGTTCAACTCGGACAATGTGATGCGCGGCATCTTGGCCGCATGCGGTAAGCGGCCAATTTCCGCGGAAAAGAAGGCGCAGATCGTGCGCGAGATCGAAGACGGGTTGAACCGCGAGTTCGAGCGCGAGGTGGCGTCGGTTGAGATCGGCCGACGCGTGGCTGCGAAACTGCGCGCGATCGACGACATCGCTTACATCCGATTTGCGAGCGAGCACGAGGATTTCCGCACCATCGACGACATCGCAGCAGAGGTGAAAGCCGTGCAAGAGTCGCCGAAGGATTTGCCGGCGCAGACGCGGATGTTCGATGAGAATCTCTAGGCACTGTCTGATGGATCGCCGAAGGCTCGAAATCTGCCAGTCGGGATGCCGTGCGGATTGAAGCCCGGTGCATCCGTCAGACAGGGCCTCAAGCAGGCTGACGCTGGCAGGATCTGAGGATTGTCGCATGACCGAAGTCGCGCCTCGGCGGTGCAACTGCGCTTTCGCGCGCTCTGCCAGACTTCCGAGAACCGCCAACTGCGCAACGCTGACATGACGCCGTATCTGTTGCCGTCGCGTCAATTCCATTACATTGGCGCGTCATGGCGGAAAAAGAAGAGAACCTCACGGTCCTGCTCAATTTGGCTTCGGCCGGCGATTGGGATGCCCGCGAACGCGCATGGCGCACTGTGTACGCTGAAGTGCACGCCATGGCGCGCGGCGTACGCCACTCATACGCAGGCGGGATTGGTCACAATCGGCAAGCCGATCAACGCAGTGCTGGTGGAGCGCCGTCCGCAGACACGATTGTTCACGAAGCGTTTTTGAAAGCGTTCGGCGGACTTGCGCAGCCCACATGGGAGAACCGCGCACATTTCTTCGGGTCGCTGGCGCGGGCGATGGCGCAGTTCCTCGTTGATTGGCGCCGCACACAAGGAAGGCAAAAGCGCGGGGGCGGAACGCAGCCAATGTTGCTTGGCGAGAACGCTGGCGCCATTCCCTCGTTTCGTCCGCTCTCGGATTTCGATCGGGCCATCAAGGAAATGACACCGCAGTTGCTCGCTGAGTTGGATCGGCTGCAAATGGATGCGCCCGATTTTGCGGCTGTCGTATGGCTTCGTTATGTGAGCGGGCTCGGCGTAAAAGACACGGCGCAGGTTCTTGGAATCGGTGACCGCACCGTGACCAAGCGTTGGAATCTTGGGCGGGCGCTTCTGCGGGTGCGGCTCGCGAAGCGCATTGGGATGGACAACATCAACGCAGAGAGTTTGGATTCGTAGCGTTGCATGACAACGCGTTCCATCACAACGGACGGTTTCACGCATGTCGACACAATCTTCGTCCAACCAATCTGATCACGCTGAGCACGATCGCATGCATGCGATGGCTGAGATTCTTGATGAGGCATTGAAAGTTCCAGAAAGCGAACGATCTGCGTGGCTTGATGACTTGGCGCATCGAGATGCCTGTACAGCCGAGGAATTGCGAGCACTTCTTGCAGCACTTCCCGATGCGGAATCGACGAATGAGACCGACGAAGAGAAGAGTGCGGCTGTGCACGAACTTGCAAGTGAAGCGGAGTTCGACGAGCCGCGCGTTGGTGAAATCATCGGCGGATGTCGATTGACTGCGTTTCTGGGGCGCGGTGGCGTGGGCACCGTGTTTGCCGCAGATGAACTCGATCCTCCGCGCGCGGTCGCTGTAAAAGTGCTGCGCGCAAGTTCAACGCGGCCGAGTCACCTGCGTCGATTTCGAACAGAGGCGATGGCACTTGCGCGTCTTGAACATCCGGCAATCGTGCGAATTTACGCAACGGGCGTTGCGAATCGCGTGGATCCGCGTGGTGACGCGATTCTCGCGCCGATGCCGTACATCGTGATGGAGCGCGTTGCACCGGCTGTGAACTTTGTCCAGTGGGCACAACAGCCGAGCAAGGCTGATCCATCACTGGGCGTGCGTCGTGATCTTCGCGAAATCGCGAGGTGCATGGCAGAAGTTTGCGACGGCATGCAGCAAGGGCACAGCCGTGGACTGTTGCACCGCGATCTGAAGCCGTCGAATGTGCTTGTTCAATCAGATGGCTGTGCAAAGATCATTGATTTCGGTGTGGCGCGATTGGTTGAGCAAAGTGGAAGTGCATCGATACCGTCTGATGAAACGGTGGCTGGAGCCTTGATTGGAACACCCGCCTACATGGCGCCAGAACAATTTGCATTGACGCCTGCCGAAATCGATACGCGTGTCGATGTTCATGCCGTTGGTGTGATGTTGTACGAGGCAGTGTCGGGGCGGCGACCCTACGAGATTCCGCGACATCTCTACTTCGATGCAGCCAGAGTTTTCCGCGACACAACGCCAACGCCACTTGAGCGCATCGACAGCACTGTGCCGCGCGATTTTTCGGCGATTGTCGCAAAGGCCATGGCGAAGGATCGCAGCCAGCGATACGCCACGATGGCGGAATTGGCCGATGATTTGCGTGCGTTTGTTGCTGGGCGCGCAGTGCGCGCGCGGCCAGAGTCGCAGGGTGAACGCGCGGTGCGATGGGTACGACGCAATCCCGCGTGGGCGACCGCGTTTGTGGCCACCTCGCTCGTACTTCTCGCGTCAACAATATTTTCCGCGATCTCTTGGAAGCGTGCATCGCATCAGTTGATGCTCGCGAGTTTGGCGCGCGCGGCAATATCATCGCGCGAGTTACATGAGAAAGAACTCGCTGCGCGTCTGAACGAAGTACGCGATGCATCACGCGGGCAAGTTCCTGAGTTCATCTTCGGCATGTTGACCGCGCCTTTCGACGGCGCCGTGCGAAACTATGCGGGCTCGAATCAAGGGCACCGCATGTCGGGACGGCTTTCGTCTGACCGCCGACGATGGATTGCCAGTGGTGACGGCGGTGTGGTGCACATCGTGGACTTGGTCACGCACGCAGTTGTGGAAGCGCGCGTTCCTGATGATCCAGCGTTTTCGTGGGCCTGTGGATTTACAGCGGACGGAACGCGTGCCTTCGTTGGTTGCGAGAAGGGGATCTATGAAGTCCTCTCCGATGGGCGTTGCGAGCCGCGCTTCAAGGTTCCAATCGGTCAAGTGCGCGGGTTCGAGCAAACCACGCGCGGTCCCGCTGGGTTCTACTTCTTCGTTGGAAGTCAAGCGATCGCGCGATTTGTTCCCGAAGGACCGGAAGAAGCCGAAATGTTGGTGCTTCCTCGCGGTACAGGCATCGGAAACATCGTCTGTGTTGGCGATCGAATGTTCGCGGCAGCTGCCGATGCGAACTTCTACGCAATGAACATCGGAGAAGACGGGACAATTCGCAAAGACCCTGCGTTTCAGCCGCCGCGCGGACGCGGTATCGCGATTGCTGCGACAGCGGATGGCGCGCTCTTTGCGCGCGGTTTACACGATGGTCGCGTGCAGATTTTGAACCCGCAAACAGGCGCGCTTTATGACGAGGAGTTCGTGCGTCACGATGTGAACTCACTCGCGTTCACCCCCTCTGGAAAGTACTTGTACGCGGGTGATCGCGGGGGGCGCGTACATCGTTATCGCGTTGATGAAACGACTGCTGCGCCCACGCTTGAACCAGTTTCAATACAACGCACGCAATCGACGGACCCTGTTTGGGCGATCGGTGCGATCAACGAAACTGAAGTCGTTGCGAATGTGTCGTTTGGCATCTATCGCCTCGATTTCGGACCTCGATGGGCGGCAGAGCCTCAGCAGTTTCCAGGTGGTTTTATTGTTTCGGGGTCGAAGTTTGATGGCCAGCGCGTGCGCGCGCTCGGAGCCGACGGGCGCGCATACGAACTTGATTTGGCGACTGGCGTTTGGTTGCAACTTCCGCACGGCGAACTTGGATTGGCGGGGGCGCAATCTGGCAAGATCACTGCCGATGGCACAGCGCTCATCGCGTGGGACAACAATCAACTGGTATTGCGCAATCTTGTTGATGGCAGTGGCGCGACGATGGATGCACCCAACGCAGTGGGACGACCACTGTTTGCGTGGAGTTCCGACGGAACCCGCGTTGCTTGCGTGTTCGCCGATCGAGTCGTCCTTCTTGATCGCGCAGGAAATCAAATCGGCAAACAAGAATTTGAGACGGGCATCATGCGGATCGCGGAGTGGTATGTCGATCCAAAGACAAAGCAAGATCGCCTTGTTGTCTGCGCGATTTCTGGGGTCTACCAACTGCTTGAGTTCGCCATCGACGCGCAGTCGATCCGCGCGCTTGCAACGCATGAGACTGGGCTTTCGGTGCTGTGGTGCAGCGATCGTTTTGTACAGCCAGAACTCAGCGGGCCCATTCGGATTTTCGAACGCGGTGGACTCCACGCAGCCTTCTTGCCACCGCAGACGATTCTGAAAGGACACTTTGATGTTGCCAAGGCAATTGACTTTTCTCCAGATCGCAAGTGGCTTGTGAGCGGTGGAGAAGATGGCACCGTGCGCGTGTGGAATATTGCGCTTTCAGAGTGTTTCTTGCCGCTCAGTGGGCCCGGCGGAAAGATTCTGTTTGTGCAGTGGTCGCCAGACGGACGGTCGATTCTTGCTGCGGATCAATTCGGGCGCATGCGTTTCTTCGACAGTGTGTCGCGCCATCAGCGGCTGCAAGATGAGCGGCTGCAAGATGAGCGCCTTCAAGATGATCGCCCTTCACGAGAGCATCAACGCGAAACAGTCGCGTCGCAGTGATGGTTACACCGTGACTTCGTAGCCACGCCCTGCGTACGGCCAGTAGCCGCCGCGCATATTGAACGCGTCGAAGCCGTGTCGCGCGAGCAATGCCGCAGCGCGCGCGCTGCGGTTTCCGCTGCGGCAGTAGCACACCACGGGCTTATCGCGCGGAATCTCATGTGACTTGGCACGCAGATGCGTGAAGGGCACATGAAGCGCAGTCGGAAGGTGACCGGCGCCGAACTCTGCACAAGTACGCACATCAATGATGGTCGCAGCGCCGCGTGAAACGAGATCATGAACGCGCACGGGAGAAATGTCATCGACACCAGTGGTTGCGAACGACCCAGTTGCCAAGCGAGCAACCGTTGCCGCCTCTACAAATCCCTCAATCGCTTCGGGCGCGATCCCAACGCGCAGCAAAACGCGCGCAATCTCGGGAACGACGGTGTGCGCTGCGATCAAGACCACACGATCGTCATCATCGAGGTAATTCGCAACTGTTGGACCAAACGAACGCTCAAATGGAGCGCTGACCGAATAGGGCAGCCGTGCATCGAGATACTCATTCCACGGTCTGGTGTCGATGACCGTGAAGTGCGGATCTTGGCATCGTGCCGCGAACTCGTCGGAGGTGAGTTCGCGCACGACAGGCGGCGCAGAAATCGCGCGTCCTCCGTGTTCATTCAACCGCTTGACACGCGCAAAGTAGGGTGGAGGCGCAGTTGTTCCGTGCATGATGGCGCCAGCGAAGTCGCCATTGTCCGCGTGTGCACGCATCGCCCGATTGATGACGCGCTCAATGCCAATCGTTGTTGCGGGCAGATTGCAAATCTGCGTACCGCATGCGCTGCCCGCGCCGTGGCCAGGCAGCACTTGTGTTTCTGCAGGAAGATCGTCGAGGCTCGCGACCGATGCGCGCATCGAATCGATCGCTTCACGCAACGATAAACCATCTGTTGCGAAGGCTCCGAGGTCGGGGCGTCCGACATCACCAGCAAAGAGAAAGTCGCCTGAAAACAGGAGTCGCGTCCGTCCGTGCGGCGCTGACAGTTCGAAGGAAAGACTCTCGCGCGTATGACCAGGCGTGTGCCTCACTGTGAAGACAAGTGTGCCCACCTCAAACCGATCACCAGCGTGAACGCGCCGCACGCGCCCATGCTGGGTGAAGGTTGGTGACGCGAGCCATGCGGGCTCTGGGCCCTCCGCAGAGACATACGCGGTGACTGCATGGTGCGTTACGAATCCTTCAATTCCACTCACGAAATCTGCGTGTACATGCGTCTCCGCAACAGCCACAATCCGATGACCGCTTTCCGCAGCAATGGCGAAGTATCGATCGATATCGCACGCCGGATCGATGACAATCGCCTCGTGCGTGTCATCGCAGCCAACGATGTACGAAGTTTGTGCGAGTGTTGAGTCGAAGACGCGCCGCAAGAGCATGCGTGGAGTCTACCGCTCGCAGGCCCATTCTTGGAAGGGCGCTGGTCTCACGCTTCGGCTGTTGCGGTGGGACGCTGCGGGTACGATCTTCGTGTGTCTGTCGAAATCTCATCGAAGCAATCTCGTGCCGCCCAAACCGCATCAAAACGCGCAGAGTCGATCTTCGCGAACGCTGAGACTGGTCCGATCGAGGATCGATTTCTTGCTGTACTCGCGCGCCTCTTGCACGAAGCCGGAACGCCTTCGCATCGCATTGAGTCGATCGTCAGCGGCTGCGCCGAGCGACTGGGCATCAAGGCGTCGATCTTCTCGTTGCCAACATGGATTTCGATCAGCGTCGATGATGGTGGTGCACAACGAACCACCAACTTTCGTGTTGATCCTGGCTCTCCGAAAATGGCGCTTCTTGAAGAGACTTTCCGCGTTGCGGATCGGGTTTCTGCGGGCGAGCTTGACGCGGCGGGTGGACTTTCTGCACTGCGTATCGCGTACGAGCGCTTGTGGCGCCCTCCGTCGATCGCTATGACGCTTGGCTATGCGCTCTTCAGCGCTGCTGCAGCGCGACTCCTTGGCGGCACGGTCGATGACATGATCGTGGCGCTGCCTGTTGGTTTCTGCGTGGGCTTCTCGCTGCGATTGGCGGCCGGCCGACGCGAGCGCGAGCTTTTGGCCGAGTTCGGCGGCGCATTCGTCGCAACGCTCTTGGCCGTGATCGGTGTTTTGGTCGCGACGAGGTTGGGGCTTCATGCGAATGTTGGCACGATCGCGCTTGCAGGGATCGTGACGCTGCTGCCGGGGCTTTCGCTGACAACCGCGATGAGCGAACTTTCTGCGCGTAATTTGGCATCTGGCAGCGCGCGATTGATGGGCGCAGTGACTTCGCTTGTTGTGATCGCCATGGGCGTTGCTGTTGGCGAGGCTGCGGTGCGAGTTTTCGGTGCGCCACCGCCAAGTGAGCATCGGGGGCCATCTCTACTTGCGCTGTCCTTCGACACAGCAACAGCGGTCGCACTCTTCATGGGTGCACTTGGTATTGCGATTGCTTTTCACGCGCGACCGCAGCGATTTTGGCTGGTGCTTGCGTCGTCTATTCTGGGCTATATCGCAGCGCGCATCTCACGCAACACCTTTGATGCAGCGCTCGCGCCTGTTGCAGCTGCTGCCTTCATTGGAGTCGCAGGCAACATCTATTCTTGGTGGCGCAGACGGCCAACGGGCACGATCGTGCTCCCAGCGATTGCATTACTTCTTCCAGGAAGTATCGGGTTTCGCGGCATGCGTGATCTGATCTCACGCGATTCAACCGATACGCTTGCTGGGCTTGACACCTTCACGCATGCATTGCTCATCGCAGCGTCGATTGCAGCGGGATTGCTGATCGCCAATGCGCTCGTGCCGCGACGTGTGCACGCGTAGTTGAGTGCAGGCGTGCATTGGTGCTCTCAGGTCAGCAGGGGCCCCACGATCCAAGCAAGGTCGCGAGATCGCTTCCTCCGACAACGCCATCGCAGTCGAGATCTGCGTTTGGATCTGATGTGCCCCACGCAGAAAGCAGGGTTGCCAAATCCGCTGCGTCGATGATGTCATCGTTGTTGGCGATGTCTGCGCGGCAGGGGCTACCCGGTAGGCTTGTTGGATCGGCCGGATTGCTGCAGCCAGCGCGCTCGTCGCCATCGCGAACACCGTCGCCGTCCCGATCAAGTGCGCGCAGTCCGGTTCCGTTTGGCACCAAGGGGTAGGTGACGATTGCGCCACCAGACGCAAGTGCGTCGAGGGCTGCAAGCGTGGTTGTCGTGCCAGCCACATCGGTCTGGAACGAGCCGGACTGATAGAGGTAGCCGCGTTCAACGCCGTTCACGACAGCCTTGGCAATCAACTGGGCGCTGCCTGCGTTTGCGATGTTCACCAGCTGGTTACGCCGCGTGCTGCCGTTCGCGAGCGCACCACCCATCGTCGCCTGTGCGCCGACCGAAGCGTGGGTGCCCGTATCCCACGAGAGCATGAACGCGCTCACATCGCGTCGTTGCTGGTCGCCCGCTGCGCCAGTCGCAAAGTTGAACACCGTCAACTTGAAGAAGTCGAAGAGCGTGGGGATGGCGCCGTCGTGCGTGAAGCCGAATCCGCGGGTGTTTGTGGTGCTTGTGAGCGAGTCGAAGCCCGTCTTCTCGAGCATATTGCGAAGGTGCGGCACCTTCATCATTTGCGGTTCTTGCAAGAGGTTTCCGCTGATGATCTGCGAACTGCCGCCCGTGGGTACCGTGTGGCAGGTCACGCATTGAACGAAGTCAAGATTGCCCGTATTGAAGAGCGATTGGCCAGTGACGGGGTTGCCGCCAGCGAGGCTTGTCTTGAGCGATCCGTCGAGATTGCGGTTCGGATTCGGTGGGAAGGAGATGGAGTTGAGATACGCCTCCATGCGAGCCATCTCGGTGGTGCTGAAGTCGCCGTCGCCGCCGAGAAGTGCAGAGGCCGTGTGTGCGAACTGTTGGAAATCGTTCCGGTCGCCGCGCCAGTGGAAAGGCTCTGTGCCCGCGAGACCAACGAGTGTCTGCGTTGCCATCGGTCCCTTCATCGGGTGCCAGTTGCCGCAGGCGCCGCCTTGCCCAGGAAGGCCAAGGTTGCAGGATTCGTTGAAGGCTTTCATTTGCCCCGACGGATCGCCGAGATCCCACGACAGTTGGTCCATGCGCGCATCGGTGTGGCACGAGCCGCAGGAAACCTGGCCGAGGCCCGACGCGAGGTGCGTGTCGTAGAGGAACGGGCGTCCGAGTTCGACGATAGCCGGAGTCGGATCGTAGAACGCGACCTGCGCCACTTCGTCGAGCGTCGATTCGTTGACCACGGAGATGGTTCCATCGAACCGATTCAGCGTGTAGAGGCGGCCCGCCGACGCATCAAGCGCGATGCCTGTCGGTCCTTCGCCGACCGTTCCAAGGTCAACGCGCGCATAGTTTGAGAGGCTGAAGGCGACGACATTCGAACTTCCGAGGCCAGTTGCGTAGGCGCGCGTTCCGTCGGCCGACACAACCACGCCGCGCGGCTCACCGATGGCGAGCATGCGCTGCAGCATCGGGATCGACTTCACCGTGTAGTTGAGGTGTGGGTTCAGATCGCCCCGTGAGGTGACCGTCGCGCCGCCCGCGGGTAGCACTGCAGCCTCTGAGCGCACGAAAATGCTCTTGAGATTTGGTTCGAAGCGAATCTCGTTTTTCGACTCAGTTCCAACTGCGACCACGCGGCCGTCTGGCGCGACAGCAAGAGCAGCAGGCGTTGTCATGAAGCCCTTGGCATAGCTTGTCGAAAGCGTGTTCGCGTTCACCACGGCGACATCGTTGCTGGTGAGATTCCATGTGACAGCACTGGTCCATGCGGTGTTGTTCACATCGCGCCAAGTGCCGCTGGTGTCCTTCCGCACGATGAGGCCTGCGCGAGGAGAAGTCGGAAGGCCAGCCGCGAACGCAGGCGAGAACGAGTTTCCCGAGTTTGGCGGCGGATTCGGATCGCCTGCATAGGGGTTCATCGAAGCAGTGCTGACGCGCGTTTCTGGAATGACCGTCGTGTCATTGCCGCATTCGAAGATCGCTGCATAGACGCGCGTGCCGTCGGTTGCGAGTGCGCGTGGATCTTCACCTGCGATCGGGACGAGCGTTGGTGCTGCGAGCGGATTGGTGGTGCTGAAGACCTCAAGGCGATTGACTTGTGAGCAACTCACAAACGCACGCTGTGACTTTCCAGCGAACACCACATCGCACGGTTCGTCGCCCGTCAGCACGGTTGCTTTGACGGCGAGTGTGTCGAGATCAACGATCGAGATGGAGTCAGAGACATGGTTCACAACCCACGCCTCTGTTGCATTGCGCGCGCGTACGGAAACGGGTTCGAGTCCCACAGCGATCGATCCAGCATGACGGAGGAACGGCGCGGTTGGGAGTACATCGAAAACTTCAAGTCGATGATCGGCGGTATTCACAGCGAGGAGTCGCGGCGAACCACCAAGTCCATCCGAGGTGAGTTCAAGGGGATGGATATGCGGGCTCTCGAAGTGGACGAAATTCTGCGAAAAACTAGGGGTCGCCACTGCTGCAATGGTGGTCAACAGCCCCGCCATCGATGCTGCGGTTCGAGGACGAGAATTTCCGATGGCGCGAAGGTGTGCGTTGCGCATGGTGTTTCCGAGGTGTGTCGCCGTGTTGGGCTCTCGCTTCACAGCCCGTCGGTGTGAAGTTATAGAAACCTAACTCGTGGCGCGTTTGCGCTAAGCGCAAAGGCGGCGATCGCGAGATTTTCTCTGCGGAAAATGTTCGTGCGGCGCGTGTTTCAACCAGATAGATTCTGGTTTGCAGAATTTCTTGGCTTATTGGCGACACACGCCCCATGCAGCGAGCACGATCGAAAGATCGGCAGCGCCCACAACACCATCGCAGTCGAGATCGCAGCGCGACGCCTCTGGCGTTGTCGCAACGCCCCACGCGGCAAGCACCAACGCGAGATCTGCAGCGTCGATGCTGCCATCGTTGTTGGCAACATCCGCCCGACACGGATCATTGGGCACGCTCTCTGCGTTGTTGGGATCACTGCAGGCCGCGCGCTCGTCGCCGTCGAAGAACCCGTCGCCGTCGCGATCAAGCGTGCGCGAACCCGTCCCGTTTGGAACGAGCGTAAAGACGATCGCGCGGTTCTTCGAAGCAAGCGCGTCGAGTTCGGGCACGGTGAGCGACTCTCCCGTGAGGTCTGTACGGAAGAGGCCGTTCTCGAGGAGGTAGCCTCGCTCGACACCGTCGATCGTCGTGCGCGCGACGAGTTGGCCTTGGCCAGCGCTCGCAAATGCAGCGAGCAGGTTGCGACGCGCGACACCGGTTGGGAATCGCCCACCAAGTGAGGCTTGTTGGCCGATCGCAGCAGGTGTTCCCGTGTCCCACGCAAGTAAGAAGGCTGCGAGATCTTTGGTGTCTTGTGCCGCGATGGCAGTCCCGAGGAAGCCTTTCACATGAGACTGGATGAATGCATCGATTGTGCGCGCAGTGCCATCGTGACCAAAGCCGAAACCGCGCGCTGCGGGCGCACTCCCAGAGCCGAATCCCGTTTTCTCGTGAATCGCCGTCAAATGCGGCACGGTCATCGCCTGTGTTGCGTCGAGGAGATCGGTGCTGACGACAGCCGCACCGCCGCCAGAGGGAGGCACATGACAGCTCGCACAGGAGACGAAGCCTGCGCCTCCCGTGAAGAAAAGTCCTTGGCCGCGTGTTGGATTTCCACCAGCGATTTGCTGCGGAAGTCCGCCGTCAAGTGTGCGATTTGGATTGGGTGCAAGCGAAATCGAGTTGAGGTAATCCTGCATGTCCTTCAACTCATCTTCCGTGAAGTCTCGGTCCATGCCTTGCAGCGCAACACCTGTGTGGCGGAAGGTCGCGATGTAGGCGCGATCACCACGCCAATGAAAAGGCTCTGTTCCTTCGAGACCGATGAGCGACTGCGACGCCATTGGCCCCTTCACGGGGTGCCATGCCTCGCATCCAACACCCTCGCTCGGAAGGCCGAGATTGCACAACTGATCGAACTCCGCCATTGGTGAGGCTGGGCTTCCGAGGTCCCACACAAGTTGATCCGTGCGTGCATCGATGTGGCACGAAGCACACGATGCTTGCCCGAGACCAGAGGTGAGATGCGTATCGAAGAGGAATGGGCGTCCATCGCGCACGATCGTCGGAGTGGGATCGAAGAATGGTGTGCGCGCGAGTTCGTCAAGTGTCGTTGCGTCGAGCACCGAAATCGAGCCGTCGAAACGATTGAGTGTGAAAATTCGCGCGAGTTTCGCGTCGTGCACGATTCCGGTTGGGCCTGCACCCACGGTTGCGAGATCGAGACGCGCAAGCGAAGGGAGTGCGAATGCGACGACATTCGAGGAACCGAGACCTGTGGCCCACGCGCGTGTGCCGTCTGGGCTGACCACGATACCGCGTGGGTCGCCGATCGCGAGTGCTCGTTGAAGGAAGGGCAGCGTGCGCACCGTGTAATCAAGGTGCGGGTTGAGATCGCCGCGCACATCGGGTGCCGCTGCGCTTGCCGGAACGCGCGCAAATTCGGCGCGCGCAAACGCACCTTGTAGATTCGCATCGAAACGAACTTCGTTTTTCAATTCAACGCCTACGGCCACGAAGCCACCGCTTGGAGCCGCTGCAATCGACATCGGCGTTGTCATCAGTCCGTGGATGTAGGTCGTTGCGAGTGTGGTTGCATCAATCGACGCAACATCATTCCCGTGCAAATCCCACGAAACTGCATTGCTCCAATCTGCGCCGTTCACATCGCGCCACGCTCCGTTCGCATCTTTGCGCACGATCAACGAACTTGTTGGAGCCGCCGGAAGTGAAGGGTGAAATGCTGGAGAGAACACATTGCCCGCGTTTGGCGGTGGATTCGGAGCGCCTGCATACGGATTGAGCGCCGAAGAGACGACCGCTTCTGGAATCACCGTCGTGTCGTTGCCGCACTCGAAAATGGCTGCGTACACGCGCGTACCGTCGGTTGCGAGCGCGCGTGGATCTTCACCAGCGATGGCGATCTGTGTCGGAGCCGCCGTGAGATTGGTTGGGTTGTACACATCGACGCGGTTCTTCTGCGAAATCGAAACGAAAGCGCGTTCAGGTTTTCCTGCAAAGACCACATCGCATGGCTCATCGCCCGTGAGGATTGTGGTTCGCACGGTAAGCGTCGCAAGATCAACGACCGTGATCGAGTCGGACACATGATTCACAACCCACGCTTCGCTCGTTCCGCGCGCACGCACCGATACCGGTTCCATGCCAACAGAAATCGACGCTGCATGCGAGAGAAATGGCGCGGATGGCAGGATGTCGAAGATTTCGAGCCGATGATCCGCCGTATTCACAGCAAGCAAGCGGGTGCCGTCGGGCGTGCGATCGAGCGGATGCACATGTGGGCTCTCGAAGTGGACGAAATTCCACGACTGCGCGGAGGCAAGGCTCGGAGTGCACGACACAAGAGCCGCGGCAAACGCGACCGTGGTCGTAGAAATGATGGTCTTTCTCGCGAACATGTGCATCAAGTGAGCCGACCAATCGGGTTCGACAAAGGTACCGCGCACCGCGGCGCACACAAAACAACGGCGCGAAAATGTTGATTTCTCGTCGGGTTTTACCGTGTGGTACGACCTCATCATGCCGTTGCAACACGGCAATTCCGTGCGATCGTCCCGACACGCGCAGTCTGCGTAACCCGCGCGAATGGTGTGATCTCCACAATCTGCGCGACCCGCGCGACCCGCTCAGGAACGGCTTCAGGCGAAGATCTGCTTCATGATCCGACCGTGCACATCGGTCAGTCGATGGTCGCGACCGCCATGCCGGAAGGTCAGCGCTTCATGATCGATCCCAAGGAGGGCGAGAATTGTTGCGTGTAGGTCGTGCACATCAACCTTGTCGACGGCAGCGTAATAGCCGTAGTCATCGGTTTCGCCGAATGAGAATCCCGGCTTGACGCCGCCGCCAGCCATGAACATGGTGAACCCGTGCGGATTGTGATCGCGGCCATCGCCGCCCTGCGCTGTCGGTGTACGACCAAACTCACCGCCCCACAATACAAGCGTGTCTTCCAACATCCCATGACTCTTCAGATCGCGAATGAGGCCGGCGATGGGCTTATCGACTTCGGCTGCGTTTGAAGTGTGTTGGTTCTTGAGGTCGCCGTGCTGATCCCACTTGTAACTGTGCGTGCATTGAATGAAGCGCACGCCGGCTTGCGCAAATCGCCGCGCGAGCAGGCACTGACGACCGAAATTTTCTGTCTTCTTCTCGTCGATGCCGTACAACTGCTGCGTCGCTTGTGACTCACCAGTGAGGTCCATCACAGCTGGCGCCGCAGCTTGCATGCGATAGGCCAGTTCGAAACTTTCGATGCGCCCTTCAAGCGCGCCGTCTGTGCCGTTGCGCTCTGCGTGTGTGCGATTGAGTTCTTGGAGGAAGTCGAGTTCCTTTCGCTGCAACTCGCGCGGAAGCCCAGCGGTCATGTGCTCAAACTGCGCTTGCGATGCAGGAATTCCCGCGTGACCGATCGGCGTGCCGTGTGTCCACGCAGGTAGGAATGAACTCGAGAAGTTGTTCACGCCACCGTGGCCAAGCGTGGGGCAAATCGTGATAAACGCCGGCAAATCTGCGTTTTCGGTGCCAAGTCCGTACGACACCCACGAACCCATGGATGGACGAATGAAGGTGTCTGTGCCAGTGTGCACTTTGAGCAGTGCGCCGCCGTGGGCGGGATTCGATCCGTGCAAACTTTTCACGAAGCAGAGATCGTCAACCGTCTCCGCGACATGCGGGAAGAGGTCGCTCACCCACGCACCAGATTGTCCGTACTGACGAAACTTCCAAGGGCTTCCGAGCAAATGTCCTGTCTCGGCAAACTGGACACGCGGCTTCGCAAACGGCAGCGGCTTGCCACTATCTCGTTGGAGGAGCGGCTTGTAGTCGAAGGTGTCGACCTGCGACGGCCCACCGTGCATGAAAAGGAAAATCACTCGCTTGGCACGCGGACGAAAGTGCGGCGACAACAGGACACCCTTCGCTCCGCCATCTGCGGTCGCTTCGCGTGCCAGCATTCCCGCCAGTGCGATCGAACCGAAGCCGGCGCAGAGGCCAAGCAGTGCTTCGCGGCGAGTCATGGGGTGATGGCGATGGTCGCACAGCATGGGAGGTCATTGTCGCCATGATTTGGCGTGAGGCAACAGGGCGCTACTCCATTGTTACGAATTCGTTGGTTGAAAGAAGCGCATGGCAGAGTCGCACGAGCGCCGCGTCCGACGAAAGTCCGTCGCGTTCGAGTTCCGCCAAGAACGCACGCGACGCATCGCGTTCTGTGGGCTCAGGATCGCGAGCAAGCGCGCGTCGAAACGCTTCCCGCACGCGCGCGTCTGGATCGGCGCTTGGACTTGGCGCAGGCGCAGTGAGCGAAGTTTCAAGCGCGGGAGACTGCGCTTCGGAGATTGAAAGCGTTGCGGTTGCGATTGAGCCGGCTGCCTTCTCGACAAAGGGTGCGTTTAAGAAAAACAACGCTTGCGGAGCAACGACCGTGCGTGGTCTGCAGTCGATCGGCGCGCTTGCATCTGGATAATCGAACGCTGTGAACAATCCAAACATCGCATTGCGAATGACGGGCAAATACACGCTGCGTCGATTCGTGTCGTACTGTGCGGCGTTTCCAGATTGATCGTTGGTCACATAGTCGTGATCGCCCGAGCCAAGCAGTGTGCCGCCCATGGTGCGATCGAGCGATCCTGCCACAGCAAGTACGGAATCGCGAATCGCTTCGGCTTCGAGTCGTCGCCGTGGAAAGCGCGAAAGCAATCGATTGTCTGGGTCCTTCGCGAGAAGCGGCACATGTGTGTTGCTTGCTTGGCGATAGGTCGCGCTGGTCATGATGAGCCGATGCGCCGTTTTCATGCTCCAACCATCGCGCACAAATCGCCGCGCAAGCCAATCGAGTAATTCTGGATGCGAAGGCGCGCTTCCTAGCACTCCGAAGTTGGACGGCGTATCGACGATGCCCGTACCAAAATGCCATGTCCACAAGCGATTGACGGCGACGCGTGCTGTGAGTGGATTTTCAGCATGTGCAAGCCATTGCGCAAATTCCATGCGCCCGCTCGCTTCACTTGGGAAGTTCGGTCCAGCGACGACGCGCTCAAGTACAGCAGGAACGGCGCGGGCAATTTTCTCACCCTTGGGTTGCGTGTGGTCGCCGCGATCATGGAGCGGCGTTTCATCAACCTTCGTTTCCTTGACGACCAGTGTGCGCGGCAATGCTGACGGTTTCGATGGATTGTGTGCCGTGCGCTCATCGCGACGCGCTACAAACTGCATGTATTCAGGCCGACCCGCACGCACATCCTCTTGCAGCAGTGTGCTGTATTGCCTCCACACAGACGCGGATGGAGCCGCAAATGCCGCAAGAAGTCGCTGCACATTTCGCGTGGTCTCTGCTGCGCGTGCGCGTTGCAGTGCCTCATCGCGAGCGCGATCGAGTTCTGTTGCGCGTGCATTCCATGCGTTGGTCGCAGCCTCATGAGCCTTGACTTCGGCAGCCGTTGCCAGTGGTCGCTGCGCGACGCGACCAACGGTTGCAATGTTGTCGAAGGTCGAAACGCTGCGAAACACGCCTGAGAGTGCGAAGTAGTCGGCTTGTGAGACAGGATCAAATTTGTGGTCGTGACAGCGCGCGCACGCGATCGTTTGCGCGAGGAATGTCTTCGTCACCACATCGATTTGCTCGTCGACCACATCAACGCGCTCTTTCTCCTTGTCTGGCTCGGCGAGCATTTTTGGACCGAGCGCTAAGAATCCAAGCGCAGCCAGTCGACCGCGGGTACGCGCGTCATCTTCTGCAGTCGGCTCGGCCCGTTCAGGAATCAAGTCGCCCGCGATTTGCTCGACCAAAAATGCATCGAAAGGAAGATCGCGATTGATCGCGTCAATCACATAATCGCGATAGCGATAGGCATTCGCGTAGGCGACATTCTCATCGACACCGTTTGAATCTGCGTATCGCGCGACATCAAGCCAATGACGCCCCCAACGCTCGCCGTACATGGGATTGGCAAGAAGCGCATCGATCCGACGCTCGTAGGCGTCGGGTGCGGAGTCGCGTTCGAAAGCCTCAATCTCCTCCATGGTGGGGGGAATTCCGATGAGATCGAGGTACGCTCTCCGCAAGAGTGTGCGTTTCGGGGCTTCACGCGCCGGAACAGTGCCTTCACTCTCGAGTCGCGCCAGAATGAACAGGTCGATTTCGTTGCGCGGCCAATCGGTGAGCAGCACTTTGGGAAGCGCTGGATGTGTCATCGGTTGATACGCCCAGTGTGATGCTTTCCCGGCGGTTTTCTCGGGAAGCGGGCGATGCGCAACACTCGGCTCGTCCTTCAACTGGGAAGACTTTGCTGAAGTGACTGAGCGCTCGCTGCTGTTGTCTTGCGCATCGCGTGGATGCGCTACGCCGGTATCCGCAAGACTCGCAAGTCTCGGATCACTTCCTGCTTCCGAACCAAGTTGAAGCATCGAAGCAACAGTTCCTGCGCAAAGCAGCGCAACGCCGAAACCAGCGAGTGGAACCCAAGATCGATGACGCGCGCTTTTCGACACCCTCGCAGTATCTGCACCAACGCGCACGAGGCAAGGCGGTCGAGGAGTTATCGTGCGAGAAATGAAGAAGAACTTCGGAAAGTTCCTGCGATTCGTCTCGCGCCTGTCGTGCTGCGGAAGCGTTGTGTGGGCAGGCTGTGCTTCACACACGGTTCGCGAGGCGCGCGCGAAACTGCCAAATGTGGTCGTGATCTATGTTGACGACATGGGTTGGGGCGATGCGCCTGGATTTGCACTCGCGGGCGTTGAGCCGCCGCAATACACGCGAGACATGCCGAATCTCTCGCGACTTGCGCGTGAAGGCGCCACCTTCCGCAGTTATTACAGCGCGCAACCTGTGTGCAGCGCCTCGCGGGCAGCGCTTTTGACTGGTTGCTATCCCAACCGCATTGGGATTCACGGCGCATTGTTCTCAGATGCCCGCATAGGAATTGCATCGGAAGAACGCACACTTGCTGAGTTGTTGCGCGACGCTGGATACAGCACATCGATGGCTGGAAAGTGGCACTTGGGTTCGCTGCCCGCATTCAACCCGACGCGCCACGGATTTCAGCAATTTCTTGGGATTCCCTACTCCAATGACATGTGGCCGCCGCGCTTCGCAAACAAGCATCCAGAGTTGCCGTTGATGGAAGGCGAAACAGTGCGCGAGTACATCCGCACGATCGAAGACCAAGCCAAACTCACTGCGCTGTTCACACAGTTCACGAGTGACTTCATTCGCAGGGAAGCGCGCGAACATCGGCCGTTCTTTGCGTATCTCGCGCATCCTCAGCCGCATACGCCGATCGCGGCCAGTGCGCGGTTTACACCAAGCGAGCGCACGGCGTTGTACAGCGGTGTGATGCGTGAGATCGACTGGTCTGTTGGTGAAGTGTTGCGCGCACTCGATGAAACGAATGTGGCCAACAACACCATCGTGCTTTTTACGAGCGACAATGGCCCATGGTTGTGCTTTGGAAGCGATGCAGGTTCGAGCGGCGGTTTGCGAGAAGGAAAGGGCACGACCTTCGAAGGCGGCGTGCGTGAACCGTGTTTTGTGCGTTGGCCAGGAGTCGTGCCCGCAGGTGCTGTGAGCGATGTGCCGTGGATGTCCATTGATGTCTTCCCGACCATCGCGAACATCGTGCATGCACCGCAACCAGCAGAGCATTGTCCAATCGATGGGCGTGATGCGCACGCTGTGTGGTGTTGTGGCGTCAACGCGCGGCCAACGCACGAAGCGTTCTATTTTTACTACCACACGAATCATCTTGAGTGTGTGCGTATGGGACGATGGAAGGTGAGTTTGCCTCGTACTTCGCGCACACTCGCTGGAAAGCCGGGCGGTACGAACGGCAGCGAAGTTCCCTATGTGCAAGAGCGAGTTCCGCTTGCATTGTTCGATCTTGAGCGTGACCCAGCCGAAACAACGGATGTTGCGGGGCAGCATCCGGAAGCGCTTGCGGAAATCATGGTGCATGTCGAGCGGGCGCGAGTGGATTTGGGCGACGCGTTGACGAAGCGGGAGGGCACAGGCAGGCGCGAGCCTGGTCGCATTCCGTAACTTCAACAATCGGAGGTGGAGTTGCAAACAGCGCATCGATTCGGCGCGGTAGACTCGTGTTTTCTGTCAGCGCTCTCAGACGGTTGAACTTCGCAGCATGAATCTTCGCGCAACACTGCCAACGGCCATCGCATGGCAACTTGCGGCTCGCATCGTCGAGCGAGGATTGCGCTTCGGTTCGAGTGTGATTCTGGCACGAGTGCTTGCGCCGGAAGACTTTGGCGCACTGGCCGCCGTTTTGGTCGTTGCCGGAATGGCTGAAGCGCTCACAGCGCTTGGTATTGATCAGGCGATTGCGCAATCTGCGCGGGCGAGTGATGCAAAGTTTTTGGGCACAGCATTTCGCATGAGCGCATTTCGTGGCGTTGCGCTGGCGCTTGCGATTTTCTTATCAGCGCCGCTCGTTGGTTGGTACTTCGAACGCGATGATCTCGACAACCTCGTGCGAGTGGTAGCCATTGCGTCGCTTTGTACGGGGCTCGCGAACCCGTGGGTTCAAAGTGAGCGACGCGCGTTGCGTTTACAACCGCTGTCGATCTCGATGATTGCGGCCGGACTTGCGCAAGTTGCGGTTGCGTTGTTTGGCGCATCCATGGGGCTTGGTGCGATTGCCTTGGCATTTGCGTATGTTGCAGCAGCCTTCGCCGGAACACTTGCAGGTTGGGTCATGCTGCCGCGGCGGCTTGATCTTGGACGAGATGAGGCGAGCGTGCAGGAACTGCGCGGATTCATCGGACGCGCCGCAGGAATTCCCTTTCTTATCGCCTTGTTTCTGCAGATGCCGGCATTGGTACTCGGTCGCGCGACGGGCCTCGGTGAACTCGGCATTTTCACGCTCGCGCAGCGGCTTACATCGCTTCCGGGCGAAATCGCGTTGCCCGTCTTTGGCTCTGTTCTCACGCCTGCCTACGCGCAGCTTCGTGATGATCTCAACAAGCTTCGACGCGCGTGGTTGTTGGCCATGATGGCTGTACTTGTACTCATCGCACCGGCGGCGGCAACAGTCGCCGTGCTGGACGGGCGCGTCGCGGCACTTGTGTATGGGGAAGCGTACGCGGGCCCGAATGGCTTGATTGCACTCTTGGCGCTCGGATCGCTGTTCTCTGTGGCGACGAGTTGTTGTGGGCCGCTTTTTTGGGGAGTTGGTCGACCAGACCTTGATCGTATTGCGATGGCTGTGCGACTTGGCGCGTTGGTGGCGCTTGCGTTGCCGGCAACGACGGCTTTTGGTGCTGTGGGATTCGCAGCTGCATTTGCGGGAGCGCATTTCGTAGCCATGGCCGCTTCGATCGCCTTTGCTGCGCGATTGACGCGGGCTTCCTTCGGTGCGGTCGTTCGCGCGCTCTTTCCTGCACTGGGGCTTGCCGCGATTGTCGCTGGACTTACGCACCTGATGTTGCGCATTGCAATTGCGCGTGGACAAGATGGGCCTTGGATGACCACGGTCATTCTCGCATTCGGTGCGTGGGCCATGATCGCGCTTGGATTTGGACTACGGAGGGCGCGTCGTGCAGCGCGTTGAAGTGGTCGTTCGTCGGGTGCATTGGATGGCTGCGCTCGCGCCGCTTCTTGTTGTTGTACCCGCGCATTTCTTCGTCGATCAGAAAGTTGCGCGTTGGGCGCATGAGCAACGATTGGAAGATGTTCGAGTGTTGCAATGGGTCACGGAACTCGGCGAAAGCACATGGTGGTTGATCGCTGCGGGGGTGGTGTTTCTGATCACGGCTCTCGCGAAGCGGGACAACACAGCGCGTTGG
>JASGCF010000246.1 GCA_030054275.1 Limnohabitans sp.
GCGTGATCTTGGTCGACAAACCCGCGGTACTCGCGGCGGCCGATCGCCTTGGAATTGCCATCGTGGGCGTGTCAGAATTGTCTTCGAAGGGCGATGCGTGCACATAGTTTTGCTACGCTGATCGCGGGCATATTGACACTGCCTAGCCCACGAGAGCGCTCACACCGCATGGCATATCTCCGCCAAAACTCGACCCCACAGCGCGATACGGTGCTTGTCCTTGGCGGTCCGTCGGCTGGAAAGACCGTTTGGATCAGCCGGCTTGTCGAAGCACTCAAAACTCCAACAGAGGTCGTTGGCGGCCGAGTCTACACCACGACTCCTCTCGGTTTGAGCATGTCATCCACTGTCATCGGATGCGTGCCAGCGGACGAAGAAACTGCGTCGCGAATTCAGCGCGTCGTCCATGGCCTCGCGCAGAAGCAGTGGCCGACGCCAACGATGGATGCTTCCGAGTACCTCCTCGATTTTCGCCTGCGCACATCAGGCCGCTGGTCGAACCGCACACTGCGATTTGTCGAACTTCCTGGCGCTTCACTTCTGAGCGCATTCGCGCCGAGTAATCCGAGCACGCTCACGCTGAGTTGGACCGTTGCCAACCAACTCGAACGAACCTGCGCTGTGATCGCGCTCGTTGACCCAGCGGGCGTCCGCGAGGGCAGTCAAGAATCGAACGAAAGTGTGAACGCACTTGTCGAGATGCTGCGGCACCTTCGGGCCTCGCCTGACGGGCGCAGCATTCCTGTTGCGATCGTGCTCTCGAAATGTGATCGCGGGTACAAGGCACTGCTTGCCGCTGGCGGCGTGCGTCAGTTCATCACTCAGCACTTGCAAGCACTTGTGGTCGCAGCTGGCGCCGGGCGGGTGTATGTGTCGAGTGCAACCCGCTCCCGCCTCACGAGCCCAAACCGGCGCGAGCCGTCGGTACGACGGCCAGTTGAAAATCTCATCGAGCCTGTTGCATATCTCCTTGAGATTTCTGCAGCGGTCGAAGCACTTCGTGCGCAGTTTGCCACACCTCTACGCAACGAAAGCAAAAGCAAGAGCGAGAGCGACAACGCCGAGACGCCGACCTCTTCTCCATCGCGACTCGAACCCGACCTCGCGCGAACAGTCGTCGCGTCGAACAAAGAAATTCCGACCAGAGAAATTCCGACCAGAGAGATTCCGACCTTTGTGTGGTTCCTGTTTGCTCTTGGCATGCTCGCTGTGGCCGTCGCAACGATCGACGCAGCACTCATGCGGGCGCGCTCGACAAGCGCATCGTCTCCGGTGGGTGCACCACCCCCGCAGATCCCGCGTGCATCCTCGCCGGATTCCCCACAAACCTCCGCGCGAGTTGTCCTGGACGCATTTTGGTCGGGAGGTAGCGCATGACACAGAACGACGACGCCCGCGAGGCTCACGGCAACCAGGACGACGCCGACAGCGCAGGAAGCCTTGGGCGGAGCGCGCATCGAACATCGCGCTCGCCTCATGACATCGAAGTCGAGAAAGAGGGGCATCAGGAGCGTAAGTCATCCGATGTCTTCGGGGCATTCGGGTTGGCAGGCGAAGTGGAACTGTCGCTCGACGACCTCGAAATGGATTCGGAAGCAACGATCGAGAAAGCCCTGCGAGCTCAGGTCGAAGCAGAAGACGATCTCACCGCACCGACTCCCGCACGGACCATGCGCGGAGCGCGCGGGGACGGAACCGAGCGCCCGAGCGATGCGTTCGGTGCAGAGACGCCACGCCTCCCAACCGGCAAGCGCGACGACGAGGGATTTCGGTACTCAGGATCATCGATGACCTTCGGGCGATTCATCGTCGAGCGAAACGCTCCGTCGGGTTCATCATCTCCCGACAGTTGGGCGCCTGCTGACGACTCAGAGGTCGACATCTCAGGACAGCCCAACAGCCCAGCCGCCATCGTCCTAGCCATTGCGGGGGTTGTCGGCCTCTTCGGAGCGGCCACAATCGTCGTGTTCACACGCCTCTTGTAGTTCGGCTTCGACGACGGTTGCGCCCTGCTCGAACCAAGTCCATGCACGGAACCGCCCAGCACTTCTAGAACGCGCGCATTGCTCGCGGTTTTCCAGTGTTTTGCCTGCGTTTCCTCAACACCTGCGGAAGGGCTTGAGTCGAACTTCACGCTATACTGTGAGCCCGCCCCAAACCTCTGTTTGGATGTGCTGAAAGGCCTTCGATTCTCATGGCAGAAGATGTCCCGTCCAATCATCCACATTCGGATTTGCCCGCGACTCCCACGCCGCTGCAGACACCGCAACAGGCTCAGCCCACCCACAGCCACGACAATGTTGTCGATCTCGACATCGATCGCGAACTCCACGAGAGTTACCTCACCTATGCGATGAGCACGATCATGGATCGCGCGCTTCCGGATGTGCGCGACGGGCTCAAGCCATCGCAGCGGCGCATTTTGGTTGCGATGCATGATCTGAAGTTGTCTCCCGGTCGAAAGCAAATCAAGTGTGCAAAGATCTGCGGCGACACCAGCGGTAACTATCACCCGCACGGCGAGAGCGTCATCTACCCAACGCTCGTCAACATGGGCCAAGACTGGAAAGCCCGCTACATGTTCGTCGACAAGCAGGGCAACTTTGGATCGATCGAAGGCGATCCTCCTGCAGCCATGCGTTACACCGAAGCGCGCATGACGCATGCAGCGATGGCGATGATGGAGGATCTCGACAAAGAGACCGTCGACTTCAAGCCAAACTACGACGAGCGCTTGATGGAACCGTGCGTGCTCCCAGGCAAGTTCCCGAATTTGCTGGTGAATGGCTCGTCCGGCATCGCGGTCGGCATGTCGAGCACGATGCCGCCGCACAATGTGCGCGAGATTTGCAATGCGATTGTCGCCACCATCGACGATCCGCTCATCGGCGTGGACCGACTGATGGAGTTGGTGCCGGGCCCCGACTTCCCGACCGGCGGCATCATCATGGGCCGTCGCGGCATCATGGAGGCGTACGCCTCAGGACGCGGGCGCATTGTGGTGCGCGGACGCGTGACGCATCAGAAGTCCGCAGGCCGCGATGTCATCGTGATCGATGAGATCCCCTACCAAGTATCGCAATCTGCGCTCATCGAGAAGATTGTCGAGGCCCACAAAGAGGGCCGTATCGAAGATATTTCTCAGGTTCAGAATCACTCGGGCCGCGACGCGCGCACACGCATTCAGATTGTGCTGAAGAAAGGCGCGGATGCTGCGACCGTCGAGAAGCAACTGTACGAATTCACGCCGCTTCAATCGAGTTTCTCGATTCAGAACATCGCACTCGTCAAGCACCAACCACGCACGCTATCGCTGCGTCAGTTGATTCAGTGCTACATCGATCATCGCTGCGAAGTCATTCGCCGTCGTTGCGAGTTTGAATTGCGACAAGCACGACAAGCAGCGCACAAGTTGGAAGGTTTGATTTACGCGGTGTGCGATATCGACGAAGTCATTCGGCTGATTCGCACCAGTCGAACTCGTGAGGAAGCAATCCAGCGTTTGATGGAGCGCGCGTTCCGCATTCCACCGTCGTACGCTCGCATCGATTTGGTGCCCGAGCGCCTCATCGCGCGCGCGGAGAAGGCATTCGCAGATGGCAATGGTGGCGTGCGTCTGACCCGCGTGCAAGCCGACGCGATCGGCGCCCTGCGACTCATCCAACTCGTCGGACTTGAGATCGAGAAACTCGCAAGCGAACTCAATGCGCTGCTCGCGAAGATCGACGAACTCGAGGCAATCCTCGCAGACGCATCGAAGATTCTCGCGATCGTGCGCGCAGATACGCTTGCGCTTGCTGAGCGATTCGGTGACGAACGCCTCACTGCCATTGAAGGGAACGAAGCCGAAGATTTCGAGATGGGCGAACTCGTCCCGCAGCACACCGCTGTGGTGACGGTGAGTCACGCTGGCTATGTGAAGCGCTTGCCGCTTGACACCTATCGCACACAAGGACGCGGTGGCACAGGCGTCAAAGGCCTTGAATCACGCGAAGACGACTACACCGAACATGTCTTGGTGTGCGGATCGCACGATGATCTTCTCTGCTTCACCGACACAGGTCGCGTGTTCCGCATCAAGGTTTGGCAGATTCCCGAGATGGCGCGCACCGCGAAGGGCCGCGCGATCATCAATCTGCTTGAACTGCGCGAAGGCGAACGCATTCGCACATTCCTTCCCATCGAGGACTTCGAGAAGAAAGAGGATTACCTCGTTTTCGCGACGCAAAAGGGTCGCGTCAAGCGCACGAGCCTGAAGGACTACCGCAATGTGAATCGTGGTGGCATCATCGCGATTGCGCTCAACGAAGGCGACAATCTGGTTGGCGTGATTTCGACAACTGGCTCAGATCATGTGCTTCTTGCAACCAAAGAAGGCATGGCTATTCGGTTTGAAGAAGACGATGCGCGCGTCATGGGACGCGACACCGCGGGCGTCAAAGGCATTGAACTTGCCGAGTCGGACGCAGTGGTTGGTGTGGTCCGCTGTGATGATGCGCGGGCGCTCCTCACGGTGACGACGCGCGGATACGGCAAGCGCACAGCGTTCAGCGAGTATCTCGTGCAAAGCGAAGATGGCTCAACGCGCGCGCAATCACGCGGCGGAAAGGGACGCATTGATATTCAAACCAACGACAAAAATGGTGCAGTCGTTGCGGTGCTTCCGATCGCTCCGACCGATTCAGTTGTCATCGTGAGCGAAGGCGGCATGCTCGTGCGTATTCCTGCTGCTGAGATTCGTGAAGTCGGCCGCAACACCCAAGGAGTGCGTGTGGTGCGCCTCAAAGACGGCGACGCTGTTGTGGGCGTTGCCAGCGCGCCGAAGGATGACGGCGAAACGACCAATACTGATCCTTCCAACTCGGTTTCGTCCAGTGCGGCAGGCGCATCGGAAGGTGCATCGGAAGGTGCATCGACTTTGACAGATGGTGGCGCCACTGGAACGGCGAGTACGAGCGAGGGCGCGGAACCGCGCTAACTGATGTTCCGCATTCGTCGCGCAACCCATGAACCTCGCATTGAGCTCGCACCGCTCATCGATGTGATGCTGTTCCTTCTCACCTTTTTCATCTACAGCGTGATGATGATGGAACGCGTCGACCTCGTTCCGATGGAATTGCGAACCTATCAATCGGGAAAGGCCGCGAAACCGCTGCCGGCTGCAA
Organism: Limnohabitans sp.; assembly: GCA_030054275.1. Taxonomy (GTDB): domain Bacteria; phylum Planctomycetota; class Phycisphaerae; order Phycisphaerales; family SM1A02; genus QWPT01. The sequence goes on from JASGCF010000246.1 coordinate 5,166, forward strand.
CGATTTCTGTCGATTTGGACGGACGCTTGTTTT
>JASGCF010000011.1 GCA_030054275.1 Limnohabitans sp.
TGGAGTCCGGAGGTCTTGACTTCGCGCCTGAGGCTGATCGCGCCACACTCGCTCGACGACTTGCGCTTGATTTGACGGGACTCCCGCCATCAACGGGTGAAATCGCAGCGTTCGTGCGCGACAGAGCGCCGGACTACTACACGCGCGCTGTGCGAAATCTGCTCGCGAGTCAGCACTACGGCGAGAAGATGGCGCTCGCGTGGCTTGATGCATCGCGATACGCCGATACGAATGGCTTCTCGATCGATGGTGGTCGACATGCGTGGTTGTGGCGCGACTATGTGATTCACAGTTTCAACACCAACAAGCCGTACAACCGCTTTTTGGTCGAGCAGATCGCGGGCGATTTGTTGCTAGACAAGTCTGATGAAACCATCACGGCAACAGGCTTTCAACGCAACGCGATGATCACGCATGAGGGCGGCACGATTGCCGAAGAGAACCTTGTGACATACGGCGCGGATCGCGTGAAAACGTACGGTGAAGCGATGCTCGGCCTCACACTTGGTTGCGCGCAGTGTCACGATCACAAGTACGACCCGATTTCGCAGAAAGACTACTACAGCCTCTTTGCGTACTTCAATCAGACAACGGAACCCGCGCACGGCGGTGATGGCGGTGTGAATGCGGCACCTACCGCGCGTGTCAAAAGTGTGCTCGCGACGGGCGGCGAGGAAATGCTGCGCGCGCGCATTGCAGAGCTCGAGGCGCGGCTTGCGAACCCAGAGCCCGATGCGGTCGCTGCCTGGGAGTCGCGCGAACTCGCAAAACTGCGCGCACGCGGACAGGACCTTGCGCTCCACGCGACGCGCGTCACGCGCATGAGTACGCCAAACACCGGCAGCGGATTCGAGATCGTCGACGGGCGATTCGCGTGCGTCACGCGGCCGATGTCGTTCCTCGCGTTCGACATGGCGATCGAGCCGACGCCAGAATCAGCTGCGGCGCTTGCAGCCTCGAAGCGGCCGATCACGGGCGTGCGCATCGTGATGCATCCATCACCCGATGCACCCCCTGCGGGATGGGGCTACGGCGCCGGCGAGAACGGGAAGAACCGCTTCGCTGTGACGAGTGTGACCGTGAGCGCGGGAACCGTGCCCGGCGACCAAGTCAATCTCTATCGCCTTGCGGAACTCGCGGGCGCGACGGCAAACAGTTGGATCGAGCCAGCGCTTGCCGATGCGCCGATCGACCGCGCGGGCGATGGACGCGCCGAAGGCATGCTCGAAACGCGCGGCGATACGGCGTGGATCCCTGATCTCGCCACCGAAGGACCGGTGCACTGCACCGTCACCTTCAAAGAGCCGCTGGATCCATCGCTTGCCACGCACTTCACCGTGCAGGTGAACTTTGGCCGCTACGGCGACATCGCGGCGAAGCGGATGGAGTTCTTCCTCGTCACCGGCAACGACGACGGCACGAACTTGCCTGCGGATCTCGTCGATGGCCTCATCAACCCTGCGCCTGGCGTGCGCGATCCGGCGCTCGATGCGCGGTTCCGCGCGTACTTCGCGCGTTATGCACCCGAGACGCGTGCATTGCGCACAGATCTCGCAAACGCGCGCGAACGCCTTGCGACGCAGACGCAAGCGTTTGATGCGCTTGTGATGGACACTGCACCCACGCAACGCGAAACGCGCATTCTTCATCGTGGCAATTACGCAGATCCACGCGACGTGGTCACAGCGGCAACACCAGTGGCACTTCCAGCGATTGCATCGCAGGCGTCGAGTCCCGAGCAATCGCGACCAACGCGACTTTCGTTGGCCGAGTGGACAGTGTCGCCAGCAAATCCACTTGTTGCGCGTGTTGCAGTGAATCGCATCTGGCAGATGTTCTTTGGAGTTGGTCTTGTCAAGACTGCCGCAGATTTCGGCATGCAAGGCGAAGCTCCGTCGCACCCAGAATTGCTCGACTGGCTTGCCGTTGATTTCGTTGAGTCGGGTTGGAATGTCAAGCGATTGGTGCAGGCGATTGTCACGAGTCGAACGTATCGACAGTCATCAGAGTCCACGCAGGAAGCGCTCAACCGAGATCCCGAGAATCGTCTTCTTGCGCGCGGGCCGCGCTTTCGTTTGCCAGCAGAGTTGATTCGCGATCACGCACTGAAGACCAGTGGTTTGTTGGTGCCACAGATCGGTGGACCGAGTGTGAATCCGTATACGCCGGGCGATCCATGGCGCGAAGTGAGTCACTTCGGTTCAAGTCCGGCAACGGCACAGTCATTCATGCAAGATCACGGCGAGAAGCTCTACCGCCGCAGTTTGTATACCTACTGGAAGCGCACGATGCCGCCGCCGAACATGGCGACCTTTGACGCGCCGAATCGCGAAGTGTGTGTGGTGGATCGCGCTGCGACGAATACGCCGTTGCAAGCGTTGGTGTTGTTGAATGATGTGCAGTTTGTTGAAGCAGCGCGTGCGTTTGCAGAGCGCGCACTTGTCTTGAGTGGAGACGATGCGCGACGTCTTGAGTGGGCATTCCGCGAGGCGACGTCGCGTGTTCCAGACGACAGCGAGAAGCGCGTGCTCGCACGGGCGCTTGCGCGCGAGCGTGCGAAGTTTGCGCAAGATCGCGCGGCGGCACAAGCGCTGCTTTCGCACGGCGAGTCTGCGCGGAATGAGCAGTTTGCGATCGAAGAGCACGCGGCGTGGACGCAAGTTGCCGCGTTGATTTTGAACTTGAGCGAGATCGTCACGCGGAACTGAGCGCGCAAGCGACCGAAGTTGGAAGGACGAATCCATGCACGACCACACGGACACCGCGCGCACAAGCAATCAACCGATCGATGAGCGGCTGGCGTATCTCACGCGGCGCAGTTTCATCGGGCGCAGCGCGCACGGGATTGGCGCGATCGCGCTTGGTGCGATGCTGGGTGAGAAGTTTTTCAGCGGCCGCGCGCTTGCGTTGCCATCAGGCGATGCGCGCGCTGCACTGGGCGGCGTCAACGCGCTCGGGGGTTTGTCGAATCTGCCGCATTTCGCGCCGAAAGCAAAGCGCGTGTTGTGCCTCTTTCAAAGCGAAGGCTTCTCACACATCGATCTCTTCGATCCGAAAGACGCGCTCTACGCGAACGCGGGCAAAGATCTCCCCGCGTCGATTCGTGGCACGCAGCGTGTCACCGGCATGACAAGTGGGCAGGGGAGTTTTCCTGTCGTTCCGCCGGTTGCGCCTGGGCGGCGATGCGGGAAGGGCGGGTTGTGGATCAGTGATCTCTTGCCGCACATGCAAGGTGTGGCCGATGAACTCTGCATCATCAAGAGTCTCACGACCGAGGCGATCAACCACGATCCCGCGGTCACCTTCATGAATACGGGTAATCAGATTCCGGGCTACGCAAGCATGGGCTCGTGGATCAGTTACGGGCTTGGCAGCGAGAACGCGAATCTGCCCGCGTTCATCACGATGGTGTCGCAGGGTTCGGGTAAGAACCCGGGGCAACCGATCTTCTCGCGGCTCTGGGGCAGCGGCTTCCTGCCGTCGTCGCATCAGGGCGTGGGGCTTCGACCGGGCGGCAATCCCGTGCCGTACCTCGCCAACCCCAACGGCGTCGATCGTGCGCAGCGGCGTGCGATGCTCGACGATCTTGCCGAACTCAACGCGCACCGGAACGACGAACTCGGCGACCCCGAAACACTTGCGCGCATCGAAGCGTACGAAATGGCGTTCCGCATGCAGGTTTCGGTGCCCGAACTTGTCGAGATGTCGGACGAGTCGCCCGAAACGCTCGCGATGTACGGGCCCGACGCGCGGCGCCCAGGTAGTTACGCGGCGAACTGCTTGCTCGCGCGCCGACTCTTGCAGCGCGGCGTGCGCTTCGTGCAGCTCTTTCATCGCGGATGGGATCAGCACATCGCGCTTGGTACGCAGTTGCCGAACCAATGCCGCGATGTCGATCAACCGACGGCCGCGGTCATCAAGGATCTCAAGCGCCTCGGCATGCTCGAAGACACGCTTGTCATCTTTGCCACCGAGTTCGGCCGCACCGCGTACAGCCAAGGCGGCTTCGGCGACCCGAGTTCGGGTCGCGACCACCACGGACGGTGCTTCACATCGATCTTGGCGGGCGGCGGCGTGAAGGGCGGCATCGAGTACGGCAAGACCGACGACTTCTCGTACAACATCGTCGAGAACCCGGTCCAAGTGCGCGACTTCCACGCGACGGTGCTCCACACGCTCGGCATCGACCACGAGCGCCTCACGTACGGCTTCCGCGGCCTCGACACGAAGCTCACGGGCGTCGAACCCGCGCGCGTGGTGCGGGAGGTGTTGGTGTAGGGGCGTGCGTGCGCTGCAGGCCAAGCGGTCGCCGCAGCTTTCAGGCTCGGCTGCCGGGCTTGGCGTGTCGCGTGGTCCGCGGCGCCGCCCTGTCAAATCCATACATCGCTCTGCGTTGAATATGGAATCCCAGAGGCCGCCATGTCCAACGCTCGGAGCGGTATGGCGTGGCGGCGGCGCATTCCCGGGGTGCAAATCCCCACGCTCGCACCCCGCTATGAACGGGAAGGGCCCTAAGTGTTCATAGTGACGAGCGCTATGAACGCCGGCGTGCATAGTGGGCGGGCGCGGCGCGCACCGCACAACCGATCGGCGAACCTACCAGTCGTGAGTTGACCGCAGGCTACCCCGCCTTCTTCTCCCCCCGCAGCAACTCATACAGATCCGTGAAGTTCACCAGGATGTCCACGAGCCCCTTGCGCACACGCTCGTCGTTGATGGCCTGCTCGGACATGCTCTTGTGCGCCTTGCGCGCATCAATCGCCGCACCCAGCACCGCGTCGTTCAGGTCGGGCGACGCCAGGAACCGCGCCTTCGTGTTGCTCGCGGCCTGCTGGCGCAGCGTCTCGTTCTCGAGCAGCTTGCCCTTGAGGACGTTGTTCACATAGATCAGCTTGTCGTCGTCGGTCAGCTCGCCCTCGAAGAGCTCGTTGACCCGCTCGATGATCTCGCGGAGCTGCGCCTTGACCTTCTCCTGCATGGAGCCCGAGCCGGCGGCGGTGATCGGCTCCAGCTTGGGCGCATCGCCCGAGCGCAGATCGGCCTTGCTCGTCCCCTGGTTCCTGAGCGTGTAGTGCGTGAGCCGCACCTGCGACAGGTCGATCTGGTCGCGCTCGCGGCCGAAGTCGAGGAGCGGCAGTATGCGGCGGAAGAAGATCGCGCGCTTCTCCACATCGGTGTTGCCGTAGTTGAAGATCTGGCTCAGGAACACATACAGCCGCACATACTGCCCCATGTCGACCTTGAAGAGCGTGAGGGCATCAATCGCCTCCCGGTGCTTCTTCGCGTCGGCGGGCTTTCCGCCATCCATCGCCGCGCGCCACGCCGTCTGCGCGTCGCGGAACTGCCCGAGCAGCCGCTGGCTCACCGGCGCGATGGCCGCGATCAGGTCGGCCTGCTTCGACGACGGATTCACCTCGACCCTGACCACGCGGTCGACCTCGTTGTCGTCGTAGTGCCCCGTGCCGTCGAGCTTGGCCTTGAGGTTGAACACCAGGTTCGGGTCGGTGGTCGTCGCCAGCTCGGCCGTGTCGTAGTAGGTCTTGAACGCCTCCAGCACATCCTCGGCTTCGTTCACGAAATCGAGCACGTAGGTCGTGTCCTTGCCCACTCCATTGACCTTGTGGGCGCGGTTGAGCCGCGACAGCGTCTGCACCGCCTGAATCCCCGCGAGGCGCTTGTCGACATACATGCCGCACAAGAGCGGCTGGTCGAACCCCGTCTGGAACTTGTTGGCGACGAGCAGGATGCGGTACTCGTCGGTGTCGAACGCGTCTCGGATGCTCCGCCCACGCAGCCCGGGGTTGAGCGACTTGCTCGCCTCGGTGAACGGCTCGGGTCCCGACTCCTTGTCGTGGACCTCGCCGGAGAACGCGACCATCGCGCCGATCCCGTAGCCCTTCTTGGCGATGTACGCCTCAAGCGCCAGCTTCCAGCGCACGGCTTCGAGCCTGCTGCCCACCACGACCATCGCCTTCGCCTTGCCCTCGAGCAGGGGCGCGACATGCTCGAGGTAGTGCTCGACCACGATCTGCACCTTCTGGCTCACGTTGTACGGGTGCAGCCGCACCCAGCCCATGATGCCCTTGACCGCCTGCGCACGCTCCACCGTGGCCTCGTCGTACTCCTCGCCGCCATGGGCGAGCTTGAACGCCATCTTGTAGGTCGTGTAGTTGCGCAGCACGTCGAGAATGAACCCTTCCTCGATCGCCTGCCGCATGGAGTAGACATGGAACGGCCTCGGCACATTGTCGGGCGCTGGCTTGCGCGTGGGATCGGGGCGGGTGCCGAAGAGCTCGAGCGTCTTGTTCTTGGGTGTGGCGGTGAAGGCTACGAAGGTGATCCCCGTCGAGCCCTCCTCGGCGCGTGCGGCCATCGATGCGGAGAGCGACGCCGTGAGCACATCCTCGGCGCTCACCTCGCCGCCGTCCTCAAGCGCCTTCATCTCGTCGGCCGACAGGACCTCCTTGAGCCGCGACGCCGCCTCGCCCGACTGCGAGCTGTGCGCCTCGTCCGCGATGACCGCAAAGCGCTTGCCCTGCGTCGCCGCCAGCGCGCGCACCTGATCGAGCGCAAACGGAAAGGTCTGGATCGTGCACACCACGATCTTCTTGTCGCCTGAAAGCGCCTCGGCCAGCGCGGCGCTCTTGCTCGACTCCTTGCTCGTGATCGTCGCTACGACGCCCTTCTGCCGCTCGAAGGCCTCGAGCGCCCGCTGCAGCTGGTCGTCGATCACCGTGCGGTCCGACACCACGATCACCGAGTCGAACACCTTCTTGTTGCCGGCATCGTGGAGCTCGGCCAGGAAGTGCGCCGTCCATGCGATCGAGTTGGTCTTGCCGGACCCCGCCGAATGCTGCACGAGGTAGCGCCCGCCCGCACCATCGGCGAGCACCGCCTGCTGCAGCCGCCGCGTGGCGTCGAGCTGGTGGTAGCGCGGGAAGATGACCTTCGCCACCTCTTTCTTCTCGTTGCGCTGCGCGATCACATAGCGCCCGAGGATCTCGAGCCAGCTGTCGCGCTGCCAGACCTCCTCCCACAGGTACGCGGTGGGGTGCCCGGCCGGGTTGTCGGGGTTGCCCTTGCCGCCGTTGCGCCCCTTGTTGAAGGGCAGGAACACCGTCGCCGGTCCCTCGAGCCGCGTGGTCATCTGCACCTCGGTGTTGCTCACCGCAAAGTGCACCAGCGCACCGCTCGGGAAGAGCAGCAGGGGCTCCGCCGCCTGGCCCTTCGTGCGTGGATTGCGGTCCCACTGGTACTGCTTGACCGCATCCTCGACCGCCTGCGTGAAGTCGGTCTTGAGCTCCGCCGTGGCCACGGGCACGCCGTTCAGGAACAGCACGAGGTCGATCGAGTTCTGGTTCGCCTGCGAGTACTTCACCTGCCGCACGACGCGCAGGCGGTTGGCGCGGTACTGCCGCAGGATCTCCTCGTTGATGGTGAACGCAGGCTTGAACGCGGCGAAGCGAAGCTTGCCCCTCGCGCCGAGCATCTCGATCCCGTGGCGGAGGACATCGACGGTTCCCTGCTGGTCGAGCTGGTGCCGCAGCCGGTCGAGCAGCACTTCCGCCGCCTTCGCGCCATGCGCCTTGTGCAGCGCCTCCCAGTCCTTCGGGTACGCGCTCTCCACCCACGCCACGGCGTCATCGGGGTAGAGCGCACGCACTCGGTCGTACTTCGCGGCGTCGCCCTCGGCGTACTCCCAGCCGTGCTTCGCGAGGTGCGCGCAGATCTCGGCTTCGAGGTTGATCTCCTTGTGCAGGCTCATGCGGCCTCCGTGGCGACGGCGTTGCGGACATCAATCTGCCCCGTGACTGCGGCGGAGATGAGGGCGGAGCGGCGTTCCTGGAGGAGGGTGATGGCGGATTCGGCTTCGGCGACGAGCCCGTCGATCTTCGTCGTCTCGCGGTCGAGGAACGCGGCGATCGCCTGCTGCACAGGCAGGGGCGGGAACGGGAACCTGTGGCGCCGGAAAGTCTCCGCCGGCAGGTGTGCGATCGTGGCCTTCGACTCCGCAGATGCGAAGCAGCCGCGCGCAACCGCGGCATCCAGCACCCACCGTAGGAACATCGCGTCGTCCTGCGTCGAGTTGAACGGACGGAGGCGGTGGATCGCCTTCTGGTAGTAGCACTCAGCGATCGGCGATGTCCAAACCGCACAGCGGCCGACCTCGCCACCCTCGCAAACAAGGAGATCACCCGACCGCAGGCGGAAGCGGTCGCGCTCGTCGGGCGCGAAGTCCATCGTGTTGAGGTCCTCGATGTTCACCTCGCCCCATTGGACATCGGCGTTCCGAACGTAGGGGCGTAGGTGATCGCCCGAGATCTGTTTCGCGTCGAGCATCTTGCCGAGTTCGACCCGATAGCGGTAGGCAAGCGCGGCGACGGGCCAATGCGCGGGCACATCCCCCAGCCATTCCACGCCCGACGGCTTCATCGGCGCCTTCGGGTCGAGCCCCTTGGTGACGGCGTGCGAGATGACGGCCTGCCGCTTCTCCTTCAGGAGCTCGATGAGCCGCTGCTGCTCGGCGACGAGCCCGTCGATCTTCGCAGTCTCGCGGTCGAGGAACGCGAGGATTGCCGAAGTCTCATGCGGAGGTGGTACGCCAAAGCGGATCTTCGCGACTTGGCTTGAGGCCAAGTGCTTCACGGTCGTCGAGAATGTGACGGCATTGATTGCATTGAGTGGAATAGGTAGCGCGTACTCAAGCAGCCGCGTGAGGTCGGGCGTGCTGCCTCGGACACAGCACATCCGCTGATTGAGCAGTGCGATTCCCTCGCCGAGAAAGCGACCGACGTTGAAGTCGCCGTCCATTCCGATCAGGACATCTTGGTTGGTGATGTGCGCCTGCGGTGTCGATTCTCCGTGGTACAGGACCTCCGTCGTCGTTCGTCCAAGGTCGCGAATGCGAACGAGCGGTAGCCCGCGCTCGTTGTTGAAACCGCCCGAGTCGAAGGGGTACCCATTTACGATCTTCGAAACAGCGTTGACTGGAGTAACCTCCCAATGCTCCGGCACATCCCCCAGCCACTCGACGCCCGACGCCTTGTACTTCGGATATCGCGGGAAGCTCATGACCCCTCCTCCGGATTGCGCTTCTCGCGCTTCGGCAGCCCGCGCGGTTCGATCTCGGGAGATCCTCGACGGTCACATCGGACTCGAACTCTTCGGAAACTCCGAAGAGTTGCCGCGGGCCCACGCCTGCGATCGCCGCGAACTTGGAAGACCGGCTGACAAGTCGCCGACTCAACCGCCTCGCCCGCGGCGGAGGTCGCCAGGTCTCGCCGACCGCGTGCTGGTGTCGTGATCGAGCCTTGTCCGGTCTCGGCCCCGCGATGGCCGGCATGCAAGCGCGGAGGCGTCAACGCGCACCTCCGTCGAGCTCCGACTCCACATGCTCGGTGGGCAGGTCGCGGGACAGCTCGGCCTCCAGGGCCTCGATGGTCGGCAGTGCGGTGTCGAGAGGCTCGGGCAGCGCGCGAAGCAGCTGGTACTCGGCGACGCCCATGGGTCGGTCCGAACCCGACAGCGCATACTCGACGATCAGGCGGCGCTTGGTCCTGCAGAGCAGGAGCCCGATGGTCGGCCTGTCATCGACGGCCTTGAGTTGGGCGTCCACGGCCGCGAGGTAGAAGTTCAGCTGGCCTGCGTCCGCGGGGTCGAACTCCCGCGCCTTCAGCTCCACGACCACATACCGCTTGAGACGCACGTGATAGAAGAGGAGATCGAGGAAGAACTCCCGACCGTCGACCTCGAGGCGCTGCTGTCGCCCGACGAACGCGAAGCCTTGACCAAGCTCGAGCAGGAAACGAGTGATGTGGCGGACCAATGCCGACTCGATGTCGCGCTCGTGCGCCTCCTCGCCGAGTCCCAGGAAATCGAAGTGGTATGGGTCCTTCAGCACGGCCTGGACCAGCCCGGCCTCTCGGGCGGGAAGCTGGCGATCGAAGTTGGTCAGCGCAGCACCTTGGCGCGCGTGGGCCTTGGCCCGGATCTGGGCGATCAGGATGTCGCGAGACCAGCCGTTGGCGACCGCTGCGGTGGCGTACCAGGCGCGCTCCGGTTCGTCCTTCAGGCTCGTCAGCAGGGTGACAATGTGGAACCATGGCAATTCTGCAGCAGGTTGCTGCAGAAAGTGCAATGTCGGGCACGCAGCCGCGAACTGCCGCATGTACCAGAGGTTGCGAGCCGAAAGGCCTCGCATGTCGGGGAAGGCCTCCCGCAGGTCGCCCGACAGGCGCTCGATGACCGACCTCCCCCAGCCGTCGGTCTCGATCCTTGCGAGGATCTCGCGACCTAACTCGTGGTAGAGCCGGATCTGCTCCGCGTTCGCGGCGAGCACGGCGCGCGCACGGGCGCCTTGGATCCGCGCCTTCAGGGTTCGAATCCACTCGCCGTAACCGTTGGGAACAGGGACTTCTGAAGGGGTCATGCCGTCAGCTCCCCAAGCATGACGCGGATCCTGTCGGTCACGACCTTGAGGTCGGCGTCGATCGCGGCGAGCGCGCGTGGCGGCTGGAACACGTAGAAGTGCCGGTTGAACGGGATCTCGTAGCCGACCTTGGTCTTCTCCTCGTCGATCCACGCATCGGGTGCGTGCGGCTTCACTTCGCGGTCGAAGTACGCCTGCACATCCTCGGAGAGCGGCACATTCTCGGTGTCGCGCAGGCTCGAGTCCGGCGACGGCTTGCCCTTCGTCCTGCCCTTGGTCGAGAGCACGACCTTGCCCTTCGCGTCGCGCTCGGGGCGCTCGACGGTGATGGTGCGGTAGCCGAAGTCCTCGTTCTTGAAGATCCGCGAGATCGGTTTGTCGTCGCGCGTGACCTCCTTAAACTTGCCGAAGATGCGGGTGATGTCGTCGATGTGCGCCTCGGAGAGCTGCTTGCGCTTGCTGCCGAGGCTCTTGCGCATCTTTTCGTAGAACTCGCCCGCGTCGATGAGCTGCACCTTGCCCTTGCGCGCCTTGGGCTTGCGGTTCGACACGATCCACACATAGGTCGCGATGCCCGTGTTGTAGAACATGTCGGTGGGGAGCCCGATGATCGCCTCGACGAGGTCGTTCTCGAGCATGTGCCGGCGGATCTCGCTCTCGCCCGAGCCCGCGCCGCCGGTGAAGAGGGGCGAGCCGTTGAGGACGATGCCGAACCGGCTGCCGCCGTCCTTCGCGGGGCGCATCTTTGCCACGAGGTGGAGGAGGAAGAGGAGCGAGCCGTCGCTCACCCGCGGGAGCCCCGGGCCGAAGCGGCCGTTGTGCCCCTTGTCCTCGTGCTCCTTGCGGACCTCCTTCTCGATCTTCTTCCACTCGACGCCGAAGGGCGGGTTCGACAGCATGTAGTCGAAGCGCTCGCCCGCGAGGCCGTCCTCCGAGAGCGTGTTGCCCTGGCGGATGTTCTTGATGTCCTGCCCCTTGATGAGCATGTCGGCCTTGCAGATGGCGTAGGACTCGGGATTGAGCTCCTGCCCGTACATCACGAGGCGCGCCTTGGGGTTGATCTCGCGCAGGTGGTCGTCGGCCACGCTGAGCATGCCGCCCGTGCCCGCGGTCGGGTCGTACAGGGTGCGCACGACGCCGGGCTCGGTGAGCGCCTCGTCGTCCTCGGTGAAGAGGAGGCTGACCATCAGGCGGATGACCTCGCGCGGCGTGAAGTGCTCTCCTGCGGTCTCGTTCGAGAGTTCTGCGAACTTGCGGATGAGCTCCTCGAAGATCGAGCCCATCTCGGCGTTCGACACCTTGCGCGGGTGGAGGTCGATCGTCGCGAACTTCTCCGTGACCATGTAGAGGAGGTTCGCCTTCGCCAGCCGGTCGATCTGCGTCTCGAAGTCGAACTGCTCGAAGATGTCGCGCACGGCGGGAGAGAAGCCGTGGATGTACGAGCGCAGGTTGGCGGCGATGTTGTCCTGGTCACCCACCAGCTTCTTGAGGTCGAGCGGCGAGGCGTTGTAGAAGCTCTGCTTGGCGACGCGGGGGAGCATCACATCGGGGCTGAGCTTCTCCTTCTTGAGGGTCTTGGCCTGCTCGAGCACGGCTGCCTTGGTGGGCTCGAGCACGCAGTCGAGGCGGCGCAGCACGGTGAACGGGAGGATCACCTTGCCGTAGTCGGACTGCTTGAAGTCGCCGCGGAGGAGATCGGCAACGGACCAGATGAAGGCGGAGAGGTTGGTGTCGGCCATGTCGACTTGCCTCGAAGCGCGCAGGACGGCGTAGGACGACCCATTCCCGTAGTGCTGCGCGTGGAATTGCAATGTAACAGCCGTGGTACCGCCGCGGCCGCACAGCAAGTGTCGGCGCCGTGGACTTTCATTGAAGTCTGTCGCGGTAGGATTTCGCAGCGAGGTGTGGGGGCTCCTATAGAAGCGGCGCTCGACATCATCGATGACTTGAGGACCCAGCATCCTGAAATTCGCCCTTCGATGTATCGCACTCATCGCGATCCCCATGTTGACGGGTTGCGTAATGCGCCAAGAAATCCGCGTCTCGCCAGAGCCAGTATTCGGCGAGGCGCGAAGTGCGTGGACGATCGGTACCGAAGAGTCCGCTACCGTCGGTGATCTGATTCTTGCGAATGGACTTGATGTTCGGACAGGCCCAGCGTTTGAGTTGACGCGGGAATTGAAGTTCTCGCTGCCTGGGTCGTATGGGGTTGGGTTTGATTGCACACTGCAGCCTTGTGTGCTGGAACCGCATCGCATCGTGGGCGACGATGTGCTCTATGTGGCACCAAAAGGTGCAGGTTCCGCGACATTCAATGGCAAGTCAGTGTTCGCTGAGTTGGATGAACTAGGCCTCCGCGTCAACGAGCGAACGGGAGTAGTTTCGTTGTACTGCGATAACGGGCGATTCAATGGAGTAGTCGCAGGCTTCGCTGTTTGGAAGCGAGCAATCTCTCCTGAAGAGCGCGCGGCGTTTCGGAAGACGACTTGTGAGCGCATGTTTTGGCGGCCACAGAGTGCCGCCCTTCGCTACTCCGGCAGTTCCGGCGGAGAAGTTCGATTTATCTACACCCGATATGCGTATGTGAATGCTGATGGCGTTCTCGTTGAACTGGATTCAACCGAGTTTCGCTTTGATGCGCCCTCCACCGGTCGAGGAGAGATCGCAGTCCGAGGCGCGCTGATTGAGTTACTGGCGACGACGCCGACTGAATTGCGGTACATCATTCGAACAGGCTTCAGTGCCCCGAATGATCGCGCTGCTCCGCCGAGCACACCAGAGTTGAAATCGCAGCGATCACCCGAGGCGTGATGATCGCGAGTGCCCGCGACAGCTGCTGCGCGAAGCGCATGCAGCCGAAGTTGCTTTCGACCCACCATCCGGTTCTGTGGCAGGACTTTGACTCATACGCGTGAGTTCAGTCGTTCACAGACAGAACCCCCTCCACGCAACGACGGAACTGCGTGCTGTGCCTCGGAAGCGCAGCATGGGCGTACGTCGACGTGCGTCAATAGACAACTACTGCTCGTACTCTCGCGAGTCGATCAAACCGCGCACACGCGTCTCAATCACAAGAACCCCGCGATGCTCGCGGTAGGTTGCTGTGCATCGCACGCCATACATCGCACGCCGCACGGTCGATGCCGCGGGGATGTGTGCGGCGCACACAGCGGGAACACGCATTGAACAAGCAGGGGGCGCAGATGCATCAGCGAAATCGCAGTATTTCTCTTGACGCATATGCCTAGAAAGGAATACTGATGTGGGAGATTGAGTTGTTGCCAGAGTTCGCGGAGTGGTGGCGGGAGTTGCCGGAGGAGACGCAGCAGGCCATCAGCCACGACATGCGGCTGCTTGCGATGCGAGGGCCAATGCTCGGGAGGCCGTTGGTGGACACCATTCACGGGTCGCGGTTTCCGAATATGAAGGAGTTGAGGACCATGCATCTCGGCCGACAGTTCCGAACCTTCTTCGCGTTTGATCCGCGCCGTCGCGCAATCGTGCTCATTGGAGGCGACAAGACCGGGGACGCGAGGTTCTACGACAGGATGATCGTGCGGGCCGATGCGCTGTTCGCGGAGCACCTCTACCGACTCGCGCAGGGCCGCGATGGATCGAACGACGAAAGGAATCAGCCATGATGTCGGAGTACCGATTGATGAAGTGGTCGGAGCTTGAGGCCACGATGTCGCCCGAGTCGCGCGCACGGGTGGACGCTCGCGTCCGCCAAACCATGTCGCGACTGCGCCTCTCCGATATCCGCGAAGCGGTCGGGCACACGCAGGTTGCGATCGCTGCGAAGCTCAAACTTGGTCAAGCGAGCGTGTCGAAGATCGAAAGCGCGGCCGACATGTACCTGAGCACGCTGCGCCGCTACATCGAAGCACTCGGCGGCGAACTTGTTGTCTCTGCGCAATTCCCTGAGGGCACGGTTGTCCCCATCGATAGCCTGTCGAGCGCGACAAAAGCGCGAAAGAAGCGTGCGACGGCGAAGAAAAAAGCACTTGGGAAGAAACTTGCCGCGACAAAGTCAACGGCAACGAAGTCCGCAGCGAAACCAAAGCGCGCGCGATCAAAAGTCACGCGCTCAAACTCCACACGCTGAACGCCACCCGCGTCAATCGATAAATCGCACGACGCCCGTCTCGACTTCATAGATCCCGCGCAACATCGTGAGGTCGCCCTTCTCATGCGCCGCGCGCAAGATTTCGCTGCGCTTGAGTAACTGATCGGCCTGCCAGCGCACATTCGCTTCGGCCGCAGCAGTGAGGTTGTCGAACTTCTTTCCTTCAAGCGCTGGCGCGATCACCTTCGTGAACGAACCCATGTTGCCCGGAAGCGGCTTGCCTGCCACAGCCGCATCGACCGCACCACACTTCGTGTGACCAAGCACCAGAATCGTGTGCACGCCAAGCGCGGCAACGCCGTATTCGAAAGTTCCCGCGGCGGTGTCGCTTTCTGAATTGCCCGCGACGCGCACAACAAACAACTCGCCAACACCCTGATCGAACACCATCTCGACCGGCACGCGCGAATCCGCACAACTCAACACACCAACCGACGGCGTTTGGCCGAATTCTCCAGTCTTTGCCACACGCTCGGTTTGCCATGTGTGCGCTGTTGCAGTGCTGTTCACAAATCGCGCGTTGCCAGCCTTGAGTTCTGCAAGCGCTGCACCCTTCGCGATGCCGTTCGGAGCTGCAGGTGTGGTTGCACGGGTTGTCGTATCTGACGAAGACGTTGTCGCGCAACCAACCGCTACAAAAAGCGGCGCAACAAATGTGAGTGCGAGATGAGGTAGTGAGAGTTGCGTTTGGAGGTTCATCCTAGAAAAGTAACAACTCGGCCCGAGCCTTGCTGCTTCGAGCCGAGTTGCTGTTCTGTCTTGGCGCGAGTTTTTGCCGCGCCGTGATTCATCGCCGTGATTCACTTTCGTGATTCACCGTCGACGTCGACCAGCCAAGCCCGCCAGACCAAGGAGGGCCACGGCGCCCGGCGCCGGTACGGTGCCATCGGTGAGGACGCGCAATTGCGCCATCTTGTTTGGCCATCCCGCGACGCTATTTGCCCACAGCGTGAAATTGATCGTGCTTCCCGACACGGTGTACGAACTCGCACCGAGCGCGCTCGCATGGCTGCGGAACGGATCACCCGTTGCATAGGTCGTTCCGGGTGCACCAAGCAAACCGTCGCTGATATCAAGCAGATTGTTCTCGTAGATCACAGCGATGATGTTGCCCGAGAAAGTGACCGAACCCTGCACCAGCGCAACACCTTGACCCGCGTCGAAGTGAATCATGTGCGAGTCGAACACGCCGCCCGCCACGAAGGGTCCGTATGAACCGCCAGTGAAGACGCCGTTTCCAATGGTGTTGACCAAGAGTGCGGTTGAACTCACGCCGCTCAATTCGTCCCAGCAATATGCCGGCGGTCCTGGCAGCGCTGTGTATTGCGCGTTCGTCGGAGGCGCAATTTGCACAGCGCCACCGCCGACTGAAACGATGGCGCCATGCGCAGAGGCAACCAGTGCGAGTGTTGCGAAAGACACGATTGCGTTTCGCGAGAGGATGTGAGATGAGAGGTGTTGCATAGTGGTCCCCGGTTCTTCTGATGTGTGAGTTGCGTGAGGTGAGATTCGCGGTGTTCAGTTGCGTCGGCGCGAGCCAACAAGTCCGGCAAGTCCGAGCAGCGCCACAGCGCCTGGCGCAGGCACAGCGGCCGTGAGCACGCGCAACTCGGTCATGCGATTTGGAAGGTTGATGACCGACGCCCAGAGCGAGAAGTCGAGGACGTTGTTGTTAACCTGATACGCCGACTGAAACAGCGAGTTGGTCGTGTTGCTGCGGAGAGGATTTCCCGTGTCGTACGTGGTTCCGATCGCGCCAAGCGAGAGATCGGTGGCATCGAGCAGGATGTTCTCGTAGATCACCGCGACGATGTTGCCGGAGAAGGTGACCTGACCGCCGACGTTCGAGACACCTTGCGATGCGTCGAAGTGGATGATGTGCGAATCGACCGGGCCACCGAAGTAGACGTTCGTATTGCCGCCCGGTCCGGTCCAGAAGCCGTTGCCGAGCGTATTCACGAGAAGGCCGCTTGCAGGAATCACGACATTCTGCTGTTCATCCCAGCAGAAGGCCGGCGGGCCTGGAAGCGCGAGTTGCAGCGCGGAGGCGGGAGCCGCGATCTGCACCGCGCTGCCGGTGACACCGGTAATCGCGGCGTGTGCGGAAGTTGTAAGAACAAGTGCAGCGGTGGTGATGCAGGTGATGTAGGCAAAGTTCGAGCGCATGAGAGAGTCCAATCTTTGGTGCGAATGCTTGCGGCAAGCGAGATGCCGACAAGTGCACTCCGCGCGAGCAGATTGAGATCTCGCAAAGCAACTTCAAAAAGTTGTGAATGAACCGCGAACTGCGCTGTATGGAGAATGTTCCTACGGGAACAATGCGCTCGACCCACAGCGCGTGTCTCACACGATGCATGACGCGGTCACATCACGGCTTCGTAATGCGATGCCCGCAGTTTTTGCAGGTCGAGAGCACCGGATCCGCCCAGAACTCTTCCATCGCATGCGCGAAGTGATGCACGATGTCCTTGCAATCAAACACCTTGTCGTAGACAAGCGTGTTGCACTTCTCGCAGAAGAAAATGAGGTGCTCTGGCTCGCCTTCTGGTCGACGACGCTCAACCACCAGTCCAAGCGTGTTCGGACCTCGCTGCGGTGAGTGCGGCACATTCGGCGGAATGAAAAACACTTCACCCTCACGAATCTTGTGCACCTTCACAACCCCATCTTCGATGGTCTTCACATGCACATCGCCCTGCAACTGGATGAAAAACTCTTCGCTGTCGACCTGATGAAAATCGTTGCGGGCGTTTGGGCCTTTGATGATCATCACAAAGAAATCGCGGCCGGAATAGAGGTACTTGTTGCCTACAGGCGGCTTGAACTGCTCTGCGTGCGCTTCGACCCACTGCAGAAGATGAAACGGCGCCATCACCGAACCATCGCGCATGAAGCCGTTCGGCTCACCTGGTGTCTGGGGAATCGACTGAAAGCCGGAGAGAACACCAGGCTTCGACGGCAGACTCGTGGAGCGGCTCGTGTTCGTGTCCGCAGGGGTGGTCGCGTTTGTGGTCGCGTTTGTGGTCGCAGAGTGCGAAGTGCTTGCAGGCGTCATGCAGCCATCGTACAGCCGCTGCGTGTCGTTACCATCTCTCTATGGCGCACCACGAAGCCACTGCCCGCTCTATTCCCTTCGCCAGTTCACTTGCAGGAAGGCTGTTTTTCCTTGGCATCCTTCCAGGCGCGTTGATTACCGCGGCCATTCTCGGATGGGGAACCTATGAGAAGTTCGAGTTGCTCGAGCGCGAGGCAGAAGAGTCACTCGCCCGCGAGGCGCTGTTCGCAGCGTCCCGTATTGGCGAAGCAAACACCAGTGCGATCGACCTCGCCCGCGCGCTTGCCGCACAGCAAGAAGCCGGCCTGTTCGGCAAGCGAGCGCTGACGGTCGAACTCTTGAAAGGCACGCTTGCTGCATATCCAAGTATCACCGCAGCCTATGTGGGTTACGAGCCAAACGCGGATGACAACGACAGCGCCGCACGCGGTGTCGATCCAACCACATGGATGGATGCCTCTGGTCGATTCATCCCGTATCCGTTTCGCGATTGGACCAAGGGCGATGCGATTGCCGTGAAGCCATTGGCAGACATGGATTCAAGTCTCTACTACGACGGTGTTCGCCGCGCATTTGCAAGTAGCGGGAAAGCATCGACACTGGTGACTGAGCCGTATGTCTACGACGGTCAGTTGATTGTCGAGCAATCACATCCGATCGTGATCAATGGAAAGTTTCGCGGTATCGCAGCCGCAGACCGCACGCTTGCAGAGATCGAGCGTGTGGTGCGAGGCGCTGCGAAGAAGGCGGGCGCAACTGCGTATCTCATCTCATCGCGTGGCAAGTTCATCGTGGCCACCACCGACGCTCCGCTTGAAGGCGCGGCGATTGCGACGGGCGAGAATCAACTCCGCACGAAGGCTGTCGCAGGCAGCGAGATTGAGTCGTTGGTGAGTTCGCTTGTACGCAATGCAGATGCAGACGGCGCTATCGAAGATGTGTCCGATCCGCGTGACGGTTCGACATTGCTGTGTGCTGGCGTGCGCATTCCCGCCGGAGAATGGACGCTTGTTTTCACCAAGCCGCGCGAGATCGTTGTTGCGCCGATTCGCGCAGAAGTGTGGCGTACTGGCGCGATGTTTGGCGCTGCCTTACTTGCCGCTGCAGGGCTTGTGGTGTGGACTGCCTATCACACAAGTCGACGCTTACGCATCGCTGCTGTCGCGGCTGATGCGATTGCTGCGGGAAACTTGGCGACCGAGATTCCGCCGTGCCCACTGAATGATGAAGCGGGAGTGCTGACGCGCAGTCTGCGCGCGATGCAAACCAATCTCAACAACTTGTTGGCAACGGTGAAGCGTGCGGGCGTGACGCTTGATTCGAGCGCGCTTGAACTCTCGGCAACCAGTCGCGAGCAAGAAGCGATGGCACATCGCTTCGGTGAGTCGACAAGTCAAATTGCTGCGGCGACGCGGCAAATTAGCGCAACAGGTACCGAACTCTCGCGCACGATGTCGGAGGTTGAGCGCGCTGTGCAAGAAACTTCGCGCGTGGCAACAGGTACGCGCGCCGACTTGGCGTCGGTGGATCTCACGATTCGCCAACTCGCCGACGGGACAACTTCTATCACCACGAAACTTGCAGCAATCAGCGAACGCGCTGCGAGCATCAATACCGTTGTAACCACCATCACGAAGGTCGCAGATCAGACGAATCTCCTGTCTGTGAATGCAGCAATTGAGGCCGAAAAGGCTGGCGAACAAGGGCGCGGATTCTTGGTGGTTGCGCGTGAGATTCGTCGACTTGCAGATCAGACCGCTGCAGCCACGCTCGATATCGAGCAAATCGTGCGCGAGATGCAATCGGCTGTTGGCGCTGGTGTGATGGAGATGGATCGCTTCGCAGAGAAGGTGCGTCGTGGTGTCGATGAAGTGGTCGCGTCGAGTCGACACATGGGCGAGATCATCGAGCAGGTCGGATCGAATGTGGATCGATTCCATGCCGTGACCGCAGGGATGGAGAGTCAATCGCAGGGCGCGTCCACTATTAGTGAATCGATGTCGTCGTTGGTCGCTGGAGCGAAGCGCTCGGTCGAAAGCGCGGAAGAGTTCGGCCGAACTGCGAGTGAATTGCAGCGCGCGAGTTTGGCGCTTCGCGAAAGCGTGGCCGCGTTCGTGTTGAAGGCAGGGTGACAGCGCGTCTGAGAAGTCGAGGCATTCGCTGCGATTTGAGATCCGCTGGGCGGTCGAACGCCGCTGAATTTCCGGAAATCACTCATTGCCCCTTCGCGCCTGTGACGGGCTGCTGTACTTTCACAGCATGATTCTTTCTGGAATGTTCCGCGCCGTCGGTTTCATGTCGTGTGTGTTGTGCGGTCTGTTGGTTGCGTCGAGCGCGCACGCGCAATCGCGGCTCTATGTTGATCCAGCGATGCCTGTGAGCGGCAATGGCTTCAGTTGGGCGACTGCGTACAAAGGCATCAAATCGGCTGTCACGGCCGCGGTTGCCAATCCAGCGATCACGGAGATCTGGGTCAAGAAGGGTACTTACTACCCAGGCACAACGCCGTACACCACGCGCAACGGCCTCGCGATCTTCGGTGGTTTCGCCGGAACCGAAACCGACCTTGCTGAACGCGATCTTGTGGCGAACGAGACGATTTTGACGGGTCAAGATGCAGTGCGCGTGATCAGCGGCGGCAATGTCGCAGGCGCGTTGTTCGATGGCTTCACCATGCGCGACGGTCGCACCAATCAAAGCGGAGCCCTGATCGATGGTGGCAGTGAACTCACCTTTCGCCGATGCAAGTTTCTCTCCAGTCGCGCTGGCGCGACAGGCGGCGTGTACGCGAATTACGAAGGAACCGTGACTTTCGTCGAGTGTCGATTCTCGACCAACGAGTGTGGGCAGCAGGGATCCGTGGCGTCGACCTATGGCGGCGTGATGAAGTTCATCAATTGCCGGTTGTACGCGAATGCTGCCGATGACGGGGGTGTAGTGGAAACCTACGAAGGCACCGTGGTGTTGCTGAATACAGCTGTATGCGACAACACGGGTGTTGGTGGCGGCGGCGTGACGACCTACGAAGGCGCTGTCACCGCTGTGAACTGCACATTTTCCGGCAACACTGCGTTTGGGCTTTCGAGCACGACCGGTCCGCTCAAGATAGTGCGCAACTCTGTGTTTGGTGCAGGTCAGTTGGTTGGACCATCGGATGTGGCGTATTCACTTCTTGCCGATGAAACAGCGGGCGAGGGCAATGTGGTTGGCACACCTGTCTTTGTGAATACAGCGGCACGGGACTTTCGCCTTGCGATCGGAAGTGCTGGCATTGATGCGGGTCTTGACGCAGCGCTGCCTTCGGACACCTATGACCTCGATGACGATGGCAATGTGGTTGAAGCAGTTCCGTACGATCAGAATGGTGACGATCGTGTGCGGGCCGCGAACGGCGGCATGAAGGGCGCGCGCGTTGATATGGGCGCGTTTGAACACTATCCCGATTGCAACGGCAACTTTGTGCTTGATCGTGATGATGTGTTGAACGGAACGAGCAAGGATCTTGATTCCAACGGCGTGCCCGATGAGTGCGAGGATTGCAACAACAACAATCTGCCCGATTCCATCGATATTGCGGCTGGCACGAGTGTCGACTGTCAACCCGATGGCATTCCTGATGAGTGTCAGCAAGCGACCATCACGCGCACCTACAAAGTCGACGACGGAAGTGCAGAAGACACGATCGGGTTGACGCAGGCGTCGGATATCGCGTGGATGAATCGCTTCACAGTGATCGACGGCGGCGAAACGCTGCGCACAGTGAAACTGGCGTTTGGCTCGGGAATTCCAGAGGGAATCGCATTCGAGTTGTGTGTGTGGGGTGACCCGAACAACGACGGTGATCCGCGTGATGCGTTTCTTCGTCGATCGCAAACGCTCGAGGTTTCTGCTGGTGCGGCTGGCGCGTTGCGCGACTACGACATCACGGATACCTATGTTGGACCCGTTGGATCGCGGTTCTTCGTCGGTGTGTTCTTGTCGGGCGCGCAGACGGCGATCATTCCGATCGATCAAACAGGTGCGAGCGCACAGAAGAGTTGGATTGTGGTTGCACCCACTGGAACGCTTGATCTTGAAGCGCTTGGAAAGGCGCCGCTTTTCGGGTTGATTGATTCGTTCGGAATCACTGGAAATTGGCTTGTGCGCGCGGTTGCCACGCGCGTTGCGGATTGCAACAACAACGGCACGCTTGATGAGTGCGATATCGACTCCGGCACAAGCGGTGATTGCCAAGGCGACGGGATTCCAGATGAATGTCAGTTGATCGACAACGACTGCAACACGAACGGCATTCCAGATGACTGTGAACTCGCATCGGGCACGCTTGCAGATTGCCAACCAAATGGCGTGCCCGATGTGTGCGAACTTGCAGCAGGAACATCGTTTGATATCGATGTCAACGGCGTGCCGGACGAATGCGAAGATTGCAATGGCAATGGCCTTCCCGATTCGATCGACATTGCGAACGGCGCGGAAGATTGCCAAGGTGACGGAGTTCCTGATGTGTGCCAACTTGGCAGCGACAAGGAAATCCCGTACCGCCGCGATGACGGAAGCGCAGAGGTGTATGTGTCATCTGACGCGCCAAATATGGCCTGGCTTGTGCAGTATCAAGTGACTGCTGGTGGTGAGCGCATGCGCGCGATTGAAATCATTCACGGCTTGATGCCCGTTGGATTTCCGGTGGATGTGTACTTGTGGAGCGATCCGAACGGTGATGGAAACCCCGATGATGCGCGCGTGTTGGCGCATGTGCCAACCACGATTTTGTCGCCAGACAGCAACACATTCGAGCGTGTCGAACTTGATGATGTGTATGTCGGCGAGGTGGGCACTTCGTTCTTTGTTGGCGCGATCGTGCACAACTTCACACTGCTTGCGGATTATCCAGGCGCGAAGCACAACACCGGAATCACCAATAGTTCGTGGCTTGTTGGCAAGTTCGGAACGATCGATCCGAACGACTTGTCGCGTGACAACGATGAGTTCCTCAAGATCGATGACCTCGGTGGTCCCTTTGTTGGTGTGTGGTGTATTCGCGCTGCTGCAACAGCCACGAATGACTGCAATCTCAACGGAATTCCGGACGACTGCGATATCGCCGATGGAACAAGTGCCGATGTGAATCGCGATGGTGTGCCTGACGAGTGCTACGCAACGCCGTGTCTTGGCGACCTCGACAACAGCGGCGATGTCGGTGCAGCAGACCTCTCACTGTTGCTTGCAGACTGGGGCTCGAGTGCCGAATCGCAAGCAGATCTCGATGGAGATGGCGAAGTGGGTGCCGCGGATCTCTCGCTGTTGCTTGCTGCGTGGGGCGCGTGCTGACGAGGACCGATGGACGCTTGAGAGAGCGCGAGATTCACGCGTTCGGTGATTCATCACTTGTTGTTTCTTCGCTTGTTGTTTCTTCGCTTGCGGTCATTTCTTCGCAGCATCCGCGATCAAGGCGTGACTCTGCTGTTTCGATGGCTGTGATAAGCACATCGACGGCTCCGCGACGCTCGAGAAATTCAGCGAGGTGCTTCAGCGCCAACGGGTTTGCCAAACTTGAGGCAATGGGCGTCAGGAAGTGGATCGACGCAGCGCCGACACCGGCAAGCGGGCGCGACATTTCCAAAAACGCGATCGCGGTGGGTGCCATGCGTCGGCGAGCGACTTCGTCCGCAACACGCTCAACCACGGCGCGTTCCTCGTCGTTTGGAACGCACGGTTTTCCGTCGTCGAGAGCGAATGCGTTTCGCAGAAAATCGCGCATCACAGAAGCGTACCGTGCGTTCGTCTTACACTGAGATACCGTGACACCGACGATTTCCCACATCGCCTTCATGCTCTGCCTGCAAGAGGCGCTAGAGCCCTCAGCGCCCACGCAAGCCCTGAGTCCGCCACCTGGCATGGTGTGGATTCCGAGCGGCAACTTCGCAATGGGTTCGACAGATCCGTTGGCGCGCCCCGACGAGAAGCCTGTACATCGCGTGCAAATCGACGGATTTTGGATGGACGCGACGGAAGTCACGAATCGGCAGTTTCGCGCATTCGTCAACGCGACGGGTTACAAAACGATCGCGGAACGCCCTGTGGATTGGGAGGAATTGAAAAAGCAGGTTCCTGTTGGCACGCCGAAACCGCCGGATGAGATGTTGCTTCCAGGGTCACTCGTGTTTCATCAAACGGATGGGCCTGTCGACAAAAACGACTTCACGCAGTGGTGGCGTTGGACCACGGGTGCGAATTGGAGAAATCCGCAAGGGCCAGGCAGTTCGATCGACGGAATGGACGAGCATCCAGTGGTGCACATCGCGTGGGACGACGCGGTGGCATACTGCGCGTGGGCTGGCAAACGCTTGCCGACTGAGGCGGAATGGGAGTTTGCAGCGCGCGGCGGACAAGACAGCAAGGTCAATGTCTGGGGAGATGCAGCGGTGGACCCAGGCGCTGGAAAACCGTGGCCGTGCAATATTTGGCAAGGCGAGTTTCCGTGGCGAAACTTGGCATTTGATGGCTTCGTGCGCACCGCGCCCGTGCGCACCTATCCGCCGAACGGCTACGGCCTCTATCAAGTCGCGGGAAATGTGTGGGAGTGGTGCTCGGATCTCTACAGCGACACGGCGTACGCCGAGCGAGTGGCGCATCGCGAGCCGAATACTTCTATTTCGAACCCCACAGGCCCGACAAAGGCGCGCGACCCACGCAACCCGAACGCGCCTGTTTCGCGGGTCCATCGCGGCGGAAGTTTCCTTTGTAACGATAGTTACTGTGCGAGTTACCGCCCGAGTGCGCGCATGGCATCGACGCCTGATTCTGCGATGGAACACCTTGGATTTCGCTGCGTCATGACGCCGGCGATGCGAAAGGCGAAGGACGCTCGAGACAGCGAAGTGAAGCCAAATCCGCAGGCGAACCCGCAGGCCACACCGATTCCGAAGTGAGATCGAGTTCGCACGCTTCCTGTACGCTGTCGCACCATGACTGCGCACGGTCACG
>JASGCF010000247.1 GCA_030054275.1 Limnohabitans sp.
TTCGCGACATGTGCGAACGCCGCGAATATTCCATGGGCAATCGTGCGTGGCGTTGGTGACGCGGCCGACGACCCACTTCCGCGCGAAGTCACAACCTTCGTAGACGCGACCGGCGCAACCAAACTCACGCGGGTCCTTCGAAGCGTGCTGCGTCGCCCGTCGCTCATCGGGGAACTTCGCACGCTCGCACGCGCATCACAAGAAGCGCTGCAAAATGCAGCATTTCTCGCCGATGCATTCGGCGCGCTTCCCGCGATTTCACTTTGCACCGCAGAGCGTCCGTTCCTCCTCTACGGCGGGAGTTTTGATCCACCACACGCGCGACATGCATCGATGTTGGCGGACGCGATGCGCGCGCTTGGCGCGCCGGTTGCCACGGTCATGCCGGCTGCGCTCAACCCGTTGAAGCTCGACCATCCGCCCGCCAGTCGCGAAGCGCGCGTCGCGATGTGTCGCGCAGCATTCGCGCAACTTGGGCAACCTGTCGGCGGGGAAATACGACTTTCATCGCTCGAACTCGATCGTCCGGGCCCGAGTTTTACGATCGACACCGTCCACGCCCTGCTTCAGTCGTATCCGCATCTCGCAGGCGCGATCACATTTCTCGTTGGAAGCGATGCGATTCGCCACATCGAACACTGGCATCGATGGCGCGAACTTCTGGAACTCGCGCGCCCAACGGTCGTGGTGCGCCCTCCGGATGACCACGCGACCGTTCGTGCGTTTCTCCGCGATTTCGGCGCGAAACACGGGCTTTCGAAAGGGTTCGCGGACGCAGAGTCGTGGCTCCTACCGCTCGAACCGATCGATCTTTCGTCGACCGATGTGCGTGCGGCGATCGCTCGCGGAGAGCGGCCCACAGGCCTCGCAGACGGCGTTTGGCGAGAAATCACAACACACGGGCTTTATGGCTTCGGCAGCGTACGCTGATCGATCTACACTCTCCGATTCACGACTTCGCAGTCCACCCTGAACTTCCTATGACGCAGCAGAAGCCCGACATCGCCCGTGTGAGTTTCGTCAGCCTCGGCTGCCCGAAAAACCTTGTCGACAGCGAGAAGATGCTCGGCGTCCTCAAGCAATCAGGCTTCGAACTCGTCAACGAAGATCAGCGCCCCGACGCGATCGTCGTCAACACCTGCGGCTTCCTCGAAGCTTCCAAAGATGAATCGCTCGAAGTGATTCACGACGCAATTCGCCGCAAAGAAAACGGCGAGATCAAGCGCGTTGTGGTTGCCGGTTGTTTGGTCCAGCGTCACCGCGCGAAGTTACTCGAGTGGGCCCCCGGCATCGATGCGATGGTCGGTGTCTTTGATCGCGATCACATCGTCGATGCGGTCGGCGGTGAAGGCGCTGCGGAAGTCGCGGAAAAAGCGCCGAAGTATTGGATCGCAGGGAACGCACTGCAGGCCGCTGCGGAACGCGGCATGAAGACCGTTGGTTTGACGGTCAACGGCGCAGACGGCAAGGGCATCGGTTACTTCGAAGGTGACGAAGATCGCGTGCGCCTCACGCCGCGTCACTGGGCGTACTTGCGCATCTCTGAGGGATGCAACCAGCGCTGCGCGTTTTGCACGATTCCCTCGATTCGCGGGAAAATGCGCTCGAAACCACTCGAACAGATCGCGTCCGAAGCGCGTGGCCTCATGGCATCGGGTGCGTTTGAGTTGAACCTCATCGGACAAGACACCACGAGTTACGGCATGGATGTCGGCTACGACGGTGGCTTGCCCGGACTCTTGAAAACGATCAACGGCGTCGCGCGTGAATTCGGCGGCGGCTGGATGCGACTGATGTACGCATATCCGTCGAAGTTCGACGATGCATCGATCGATGCGATTGCGAATCTCGATCACATTGTGAAGTACATCGACATGCCGCTCCAACACGCGAGCGATGCGATGTTGAAAGCAATGCGACGACATACAACCCGCGCGCACACCGAGGAATTGCTTGGAAAGTTGCGCGAGCGTGTTCCTGGCATCGCGATCCGCACCACATTCATCGTGGGCTTCCCAGGCGAAACCGACGACGACTTCGAGCAGCTGCTCGAGTTCGTCAACGAACAGCAGTTCGACATGATGGGCGTCTTCCGCTACTCCGCAGAAGAAGGCACACCGGCCGGCACGATGGAGCAAGATCCAGCACTTGCAGTTCCCGACGAAGTGAAGCGCGAACGCGAAGAACGCTTGATGATGTTGCAGCAGGAAATCGCATTTGAAAACGCGAAACTTCAATCCGAAGCGAAAGCGCAATTCGATGTGCTGATCGAAGGCCCTGCGGCCGGTCGCGTGAAATCCCGCGCAACGACTGGCGTCACCAAGGGTGGCGCGCTCTACACCGGTCGTGCGTATTTCCAAGCGCCGTCGATCGATTCGCTCACCTACGTGCAGTCGACCGAAAAGCGCGCGCCCGGCGAACTCGTTCGATGCACCGTCGTCGACGCGAACGGCTACGACCTCGTGGCTGTTCCGACGGATGAACTCGAGAAGCGCGTGTCGCTTCCGATCATGCATCGGCATTGACGAACTGGGCGCGGTGTTTGAATCGCCGCGCTCTATGCGATTTCCGACGCGAAACGCGACTACTCAAGTGCCCGCATGATTGCGCCAGAAGACATCGTCGAAGGCGAGTGGGCCGATTGGTACCGCCTTACGCCGCAGGAACGCTGGCGAGAGAGCGAGCGCCTTTGGCTTGTCCACCTCTCACTTGGAGGGACGCTTGATCCCGAACCCGATACGCAGAGTCCTTTCTTCGATCCGAGCGCACCAAGTGCAGTCACTGCTGATGGGCGAACAGGCGTGCGTGTTCTACGGCGCGGCGGAATGTAGTCGCGACACTGATCTCGCGATTTGATTGAGCGCGCTGCGGATCGTGCGTACTGGGTACCCTTTCGCGCCGAACTCGAACGACTTCGTCACGCGCGCTGACGCGAATCCTCGTCGCGACACGCGCTACATTGCCCACGATGCACGCACGCGAAGCAGAAGACCTCGTTCGTCCTCTTCTCTGGATCGGCTTCGACGGAAAGATTCCGTCGCCCGAAGCGGTGCAACTTGTGCATCGCGGCGTCTCGGGCGTCATCCTCTTTGTGCGCAATGTGGGCACCCGCGACGAGACGCGCACACTGATCCACGAACTGAAAGCCATCGCGCCCGGGCCGCTCTTGCTCTCCGTCGATCAAGAAGGCGGCCGCGTCACGCGACTCACCGAAGGCTTCGAGCGCTTCCCATCGCTTCGTGACATCGGCGGAAAATCGACCGATGAAGTGCGCGCGATCGGCGCGCGACTTGGTGCGCAAGTGCGCGACGCAGGCTTCGACATCGATCTCGCACCGGTCGTAGATGTCGATTCGAATCCCGCGAATCCGGTGATTGGCGAGCGATCGTTTTCACGCGACCCCGAAGTCGTCGCGCAACTCGGTGCCGCGATGATCCGCGGACTTGAAAGCGAACTCGCGGCCTGCGCGAAGCACTTCCCCGGCCACGGCGACACAGACAAAGACTCGCACTACGACTTACCGCGCTTGCCCCACGCGCTTGATCGATTGCGCGCATGCGAACTCGTGCCCTTCAAAGCGGCGGTTGCCGCGGGTGTTTCGTGCGTGATGACGACGCATGTTGTGTTTGACGCGCTTGACCCAGGCGTCGCCGCCACGATGAGTGCTCCCGCGATTTCGCTCTTGAGAGGCGAAGTGGGTTTCAAAGGTGTCTGCGTGAGCGATTGCCTCGAAATGAAGGCGATTTCCGAGCACTTCGGTTCTGGAGTCGCAGCGGTGCGAGCGGTTGCCGCTGGCGTCGATGCACTGCTTGTCTGCCACACGGCAGAGGCCCAACACGAAGTCATCGCGCACCTCGCGGCAGCGGTTGTCGATGGCATCATTCCCGAGGCTCGCATTCGAGAGGCGCGCCAACGGCTTACAGTCCTCGCAGATCGCCACTGCAGAATGTGAACGAACACCGAAACTGTGGGAAACACAGCGTGAATCGCAGCGACGGCTCGGCTACACTGCGCGATTCCCGTGAAGATCCGCAATTTCTCCATCATCGCCCACATCGACCACGGCAAGAGCACCCTCGCCGACCGCCTCTTACAGGCAACGAAGGCCGTCTCTGAGCGCGAGGCACGCGCACAGTTCCTCGACTCGATGGACCTCGAGCGTGAACGCGGCATCACGATCAAGGCTTCGGCTGTGACCGTGACCCACACCTACAAAGGCGAGGTCTACGAACTCAACTTCATCGACACGCCAGGCCATGTTGACTTCACCTACGAAGTGTCGCGTGCGTTGAAAGCGTGCGAAGGCGCCGTGCTCGTGGTCGACTCGACGCAAGGCGTGCAGGCGCAAACCGTCGCCAACGCGTATCTCGCAGTTGCTGGTGACCTCACGATCATTCCGGTGGTCAACAAGATCGATCTTCCTGCTGCGAACCCCGATGGCGTCGCAATGGAAATCGAACAGGTCTTCGGTTTCCCCGCGGAAGAGTGCATTTATGTCAGCGCGAAGACGGGTCAAGGCATTCAACCGCTGCTCGACGCGATCTGCGAAAAGTTACCCGAGCCGAAAGCACCGACCACCAAGAAGTTGCGCGGACTTGTCTTTGACGCGAAGTACGACGAGTACCGCGGCGTCGTGATGTATGTCCGTATCTTCGACGGACAACTCAAGCAAGGCGACAAGATTCGCATGATGGGTACGGGGCGCACCTTCAGCGTCACCGAACTCCTGCGCTACACGCCGTTCCCGCAGAAGGTGAAGATGCTCGACTACGCGCAAGTCGGCTCTGTCTGTGCAGGCATGAAGACGCTCGGCGATGTGCGCGTCGGCGACACGATTACGCTTGATCTCGATCCAGCGGAGATCGCGCTTGAAGGCTACGAAGAGCCAAAGCAGATGGTGCACTGCGACTTCTACCCGTCGAGTGCCGACGAGGAAGGCAAAAAATCCGACTTCGAACAACTGCGCGAAGCGATTGAGAAACTCCACCTCAACGACGCGAGTTTCACTTTCGAACCGCAGCACTCTGAAGCGCTTGGCTTCGGTTTCCGCTGCGGATTCCTTGGCCTTTTGCACATGGACATCGTGCAAGAGCGTCTTGAGCGAGAAGGCGGCGTGTCGATTGTGCAGACGGCGCCGACCGTTTCCTACATCATCGATCTGATGGACGGGACCGAGGTTGAAATCCACAACCC
>JASGCF010000248.1:0-2525 GCA_030054275.1 Limnohabitans sp.
GCCGCCTGCTCGGCAATGCGGCCCAATGACCGTTCCAGCCTTCAACAGCGAACGCTCTGCAACCGTACTACCTTCAAGTACGACGCACGGTCCAACGAGCACCGCTCCGGGCCGCACCACGACACCTGCGCCAAGGACAACTGGGCCAACCGAGACATCAATCACCGCGCATGGGCCGACGCGAGCGGTCGGATGGATCAAAAGCGGCTGCGTTCCAAAACTCGTGCCTTCGTCTGGGCGCAGTTGGCGCGTGGCGCATCCAAAGACGAGCGGTGCATTGCCGGCGAGCGCCAAATCTTCGGAGAGCGTTGTCGCGACCCTTGTCACGATGTCCCACGGCGCCTGCGCGAGTTTGACATCAACAGTCTGCACTGCCGAAGTCTTGGTTCGCCCTAGATCAAGTACATCACCGAGATTCAACACATCACCGAGATCAAGCACATCACGCGCTCGTACGACAGCGGCAATCACCCGACCCCCACTGTCCACAAGCATGTCGCCCAACGAGCCACGGAACGAACGAAGCACTCCAAGATCGAGGAGGCGCCCATGGACGACGACGACTGGCATTTCTCCATGGAGGTTTGGAGGAAGTTCGTTCACCGGTCGGCCAGTCGACTCGCGGACCAACGGCGCCAACTCTGCCGGAACAACGGTCGCCACCGCTTTTCGCCTGAGCGCCAGTTCGATTCGCTCGAGCAGTGTCCACAACCCAGATCGCAACTCAAAGGCTGCACGAAGATCAACGAGTGGACCGAAAGTTCCTTGACCGTCGTCGAAGACAACCAGCGGCAGGTCCGTGTCTACGAGAAGTCCAACTGCAGGTGAGGCCTGATCGTGCATGCGCCCACTGTACCGAGCGAGCGATCGAGTGTCGTTAGGCCGACTGTCGCGCGATGCCAGGTGAAACTTTGGTGGTGGTCAGGAATCCCCAAAGTGGCCGCGATTTGCCGAGCAACCACAACGCTGGAAGCGCGACGGCGGCGTCGCCGATCGCGCCGAGCAGCACGCGCAAGGCTTCGTGCCCACCACTTTCGGGCCACCACGGAGGAACGCTTCCCCAGATTGCACTGCGAAGTACCCACACGGCGCCAGTGGCCAAACCAGCGAACAGCGAAAAGGACAGCGTCGCCACAGGTGCTGACAGCGGATTTTGCCGCGACAGCAGCGCTCGAAGCGGCGCAACAACCAAGCCACCAAGCGCAAATCCCAAGAGGTTCGGACCAAGCACGACAAGCGTCCCGCCCTCTGGAAGAATCAGGGGAGAGAAGAGATCTGCTGCGAGACCGGCAAGCATCGCAGCGCGAACGACCAGTTTGCGCGGCGCCTGCAGCGCCATGAACACCACAACCGATGGCAGTACGCAACCACGAATTGAACCGATTTCGAGAATGGACCCAACACTCGCATCGAAGGCGCACGCAATGACGGCAAAGAGGATGTACACGCTCCATCTCACGGGGCGCGTTCCTCTGTGACAAGCACCACGGTGCGAAGTTCTGCGGTGTCGAGTATCGGTTCAACTTCGATCCGCCGCGCAAGCGGAACCTGCTCGATCGGCTCGACAGACACAACCCGACCCACGCGCGCACCGAGGGCGCTGCGAGGGAATCGCTCATCTGCGATGCGCGCAATCATGCCAACAGAAAGTTCGCTTGCACTTGCCACTTCTGCGCTCCAACGATCGCGAGAAGATGGCTTGAGTACAGCGCCTGGATAGGCTGTCATCGGGCGCGTTGGATCGCTGCCTTCCGCAGGGAGAATTCTGCAACTCATGCTTGGAAGCCGTGTTGCCGGAACAACTGGCGAAACAAACGCGGCGACATCGTCCGCCACAAGCCCAACCAAGATGTCGCCCTCTGCAAACACAGGTGTCCCGGGTGTGACGCCGTGGCGTGAACCTGCATTGACAAACAACACTCCGGGTGTTCGCACACGATCAAGTACGACAATCGATGCGCTTGCTCCAACCTCCGGAGTACCACCGACCACCGCTTCGACCAACCGCGATGCTCCGAGACCGGCGCGAGTGGACACGGCGCGCAGCGAGCGCAACGAATCGTCGAGCGCGAGCAATTCAAGCCGTGCACGCTCATACAACGCGCGGGCCCGCGCGAGTTCGGATTCCAGCGCAATTGTCTCTGGCGCGCGTGAGTCAAACACCTGCTGCGGCGGTCGAATCCGGTCGCGGATAAACATGCCAAGGTGTGTCACCGGCACAAGTGGAACCAACACGACACGCGCAAGATCGTTGGTCCACGGTCGAAGCGCGCCAACTGGCAGGAGCGCCATGATCAACATGCATGCTGCGACTGTCCAATCGAAGCGTCGACCTGCAAGAAACTCTGCAACGCGTGTGTTTCGCATGATGAGTTTGAGAGAGAGACGAACACCGCGACGCCGCAGACAGTTCAGGCGACTGTCGCAGCACTGGCGAAACAAGCGACACGATCAGCGAGCGCGATCAGGCAGATTCGATTCACGAGCGGAGCCTCCTGTGCAACGATGCGGGAAGGTGCGCGGGA
>JASGCF010000248.1:2625-5186 GCA_030054275.1 Limnohabitans sp.
AGATTCGATTCACGAGCGGAGCCTCCTGTGCAACGATGCGGGAAGGTGCGCGGGAGGCGCACCATCAGCCGTCGTCGACATCGCTATCCATCGTGCCCTTCCACTCCTCAAGATTTTCAAGGTAGATGGCGGTGCCACGCGCAACGCAGGTCAGCGGATCGTCGGCTATTCGCACCGAGAGGCCCGTTCGCTCTTCGATCACGCTGCCGATCCCGCGCAACATTGCTCCGCCGCCAGCAAGCACGATCCCATTCTCCACAAGATCCGCGCTCAGTTCCGCTTCTGCGTTCTCAAGCGTTCGAATGACTGCTTCGATGATGCTCGACACCGGCTCCAGAAGCGCTTGACGAATCTCTTCGCTGCCCACCACGACCTTCTGCGGCAAGCCAGACACCATGTTCTGTCCGCGCACTTCCATCGTGAGTTCTTTCTCAAGCGGAGCAACGCTGCCGAGTTCGATCTTGATGCGTTCGGCGGTTTGCTCACCGATCATCAAGCCGTAGTTCTTCTTCATGTGATCGATGATCGCCTCATCGAATTCGTCGCCTGCGATGCGCAGCGACTCACATGTCACCATGCCGCCAAGGCTAATGATCGCGACATCCGTTGTCCCACCACCGATATCGACGATCATGCTCGCAGTTGCCTCGCCAACCGGAAGGCCGGCACCCATCGCAGCGGCCATCGGCTCCTCAAGCAGGTACACGCGCCGCGCACCGGCTCGGGCTGCGCTGTCGAACACCGCTTTGCGCTCAACCGCGGTAATACCCGACGGAACAGCGATCACGACGCGCGGCTGAAAGAGACGACTGCGGCCGTTCACTTTGCGAATGAAATAGGCCAGCATCGCCTCTGTGACATCAAAGTCGGAGATCACTCCGTCTTTCATGGGACGAACGGCACTGATCGTGCCTGGCGTTCTGCCAAGCATTTCCTTCGCGGCGGCGCCAACGGCAGTGCCGTTCTTCAGAACCTTGTTGGTTCCTTTGCGAACAGCTACAACGGAAGGCTCGTTCAACACGATGCCTTCGCCACGCACACAGACAAGAGTGTTGCAGGTTCCAAGGTCGATACCCATATCGACGCTGAACCAGCCGAGCAGCTTTTCGACGATCACGATGTCTCCCTCGCGGCAAAGCCGCGGGTGAAGACTAGCAGGTTGGGAGAGTTTGCGCGAACAAACTCTTCACAAGCGTGGCCGACACTCGTCTCGCCGAAACGCGTCCAGTCGCGTCGGGGTCGCGTCGGGGTCGCGTCGGGGCGTTTGGGACGCGTCTTTAGGGGGCGATGGTCGTGAACGGGCTGCCGTCGTTCTTGCCAGCCTTGTCGAGTTGGCTGAGGTTCGCAGTCCAGAGGACGCCGACGCCGGCCAACAGCACAAGGCTCGAGACGATCAGCAGCACGGTGTACACGGTCATATCCCCGCCTTGGGAAGAGCGACCGGACTTGGAATTGGACCTTGCATTGGACTTGGCCATGGTGAACTCTCTAGAAATGTTCGAGGAAAGCAGAGAAGAGAACTGCGTGGGTGGAACCCGCGCTCACTCGCCAGCGCGCGCGATCGCACGCTGTCCAGGCTTCACCTCACCACGAGCCGAGACATCTTCCAACTCAATCACGCCGACCGAGCGATTGACATCGACCTCGGTAATGCGGAGGTTGCCAACAAAGGTGCTGCCTTCACCAATGGCAAGAACCCATCCCGCCTTGACACCGTCGCGCGAACCAGCGTTGATTTCAGCAAGCGGAGCGCCACCGTCACGACGCACGCTGATGATCGTGGCGGCCATGTTCTTGGTCGCAACAACCCGACCCGAATCGCTTACGGCGCCAGCACGCGACTTGGCCAATTCGCCGACGCTTGCCACATACTCAGCGACCGTCGCGACTGCGCGATCCTTCTCGTCAGCAAGACGCTTGACTTCTTCTTGAAGCGCGCGACGGGCAGCGTCAGCAACTTCGAGTTCCGAGATCTTGGCGTCGAACTCGACTTCGAGTTCTGCGCGGCGCTTTTCTGCAACGAGAACCTTGCTGCGGAGGTCGCCCAACTCGGCAACCAACGCATCGGTGAGTTGGGTGCTGGCCTTGCCGCTCTCTGCGAGTGTGGCGAGGCTGGTCATAAATGCTGCCTGCGCAGCCTTCGCGCCTGCGAGCTCAGATTCAGCCTTGGTGACCGCAGTTGTCTTCGACTGCAACTGCTTCTGCAGGTCTGCAACGGCTGACTTCGCAGCTTGCAGATCTGCTTCGATCTTCTGCTGCTGCGAGAGCCACGAATTGCGCTCTGCAGCAAGGCTTGTCTCTGCTGCTGCGCGGGCTTGCTCAGCGTTCGTAAACTTCGTCTTGAACGAACTCTCGTTCGTCGCATTGACTGCAACGAGCGGCACGATCGCCACGGTGAGAAGCGCGACAAGGACGACGAAGATCTTGGTCAGGACATGCACGGATAGGTTTCCTTACGGGATACGGGCTCGAAATTTTCGTCGGTTGTTGGCAGGCTTACTGCCGCGTGTGTCGCACGGATCGCTCTGGGTCCAATGCGCTTGACCGACGCTGTTCGGTGT
>JASGCF010000249.1 GCA_030054275.1 Limnohabitans sp.
GAGATTCAGAAGAATCATCAGGACAGACAGCATCGTGTCGCGCGCAACGCTTGTGTCGCCACCGGAACCGAGCATCACTGCGCAGACGGCTGCGACTTCGATGACAATCGCAGAGATCGTGAGAATCACCGTGCCAAGCGGCTCTCCGAATTTTTCTGCGAGTTCATCGGCGTGTGCCATCGCGCGAAACGCAGCTGCCACGATGCACGCGACAAGCCACATGCTCCACACGAGATTTGCGCCATTGTTGATTTCGCCCACAGGCGACCAATGCGTAAGCACCACGCCGCCTGTGATCAGTGCCAAGAGAATCGGCAGATCAGCAACCAAACGCATCAGGGCTGAAGGCTTTGAAGTTTGAGCGTGGTTCGACATGCTGTACAGAATACTCTGAGCCACTACGCCGCTGGTTTGAGATCGCGGAACATGAAAAACGCGGCCGCAACGAGGCAAAGCGATGCGTACAAAAAGTTCATCGTGAGTTTCTCTTTCATGTAGAGCACCGCGAAACCCGCAAAGACAAGCATGGTGATGACTTCCTGCATCACTTTGAGTTGCGCGAGTGAGAAACCAGCGCGTTCAAATCCAATGCGATTCGCGGGGACTTGGAGGCAATACTCAAAGAACGCAACGCCCCAACTCACTGCGATCGCAAGCCAAATGGCCTTCGATTTGAAGTCCTTGAGGTGGCCGTACCACGCGTAGGTCATGAAGATGTTTGAAACAACCAGAAGAAGCGGAGCAACAAGGAATGCTGTTCGAGCGGTCATTCTTGCAAGGTAGCGGGAATCTTCTCGATGCTCTTCGCAGGCATCGTCCAGGCGACGACGATGCCCAACGAAGCGACCGCTGCACCAGCGAGAATCGCAAGACCGATGGAAGTCGCGGGCGATAGGCCTTCTGCGCGCGACCATCCTGCAAGAAGCGCAGCGAATGCAACACCGACAGCGCCGCCCACTTGTCGGAAGGTTTGCACGATGCCAGAAATTTGTCCGCGCGCATCGTCGGGCACGCCTGAAAGCGTGTCGGTATTGGCGGGCGACATGATGAACGCGACGCCGAGGCCTAGAAGCACCATTCCCGTTGCGATGATGCCGTAGGACACCACGATTGAACCCGCCCCCCACGCCGTGAGTCCGAGGGTCGCAACCACTGTTCCGAAGCGCGCAAGCGGTCGAACGCCCACGCGGTCATAGAGTTTCCCGGCGCGCCGCGCGACCAAAATCACGGGTATCAGCATGGGCATCAGCGATGCGCCTGCTTTCGCAGCGCTATACCCAAGTACATCTTGTGCGTAGATCGCGCCCTGTACGACCAGCGACGCCATGGCGAATTGCATGAGCCCGATCAGGATCACATTGGCGCGCAACTGAGGCGCCGTCAAGAAAGAAAGCTGTACCAAAGGCCGTCTCACGCGCCATTGCCGCCAGACGAACAGCACGCACAGTGCAGCGCCAACAGCAAGCATGACGCCGAATCGTGGATCGAAAAGTCGCATGCGTTGTGTCGCCGAATCGGTCTCTGCGCCTTCTTGCAGCGCATAGATGGCGAGCGGCAACCCAACTGCCAAGAGCAGCGCAGAAGGGATATCAAGACTGCGATCGGTCGCGCGACGATTCGGGGTGCGTGCTGCAAAAATCAGCGCGATCGCTGCAAGTGCGATCGGCAAGTTGATGAAGAACACCCAACGCCAGCCCGCGTACTCGGCCAGCAATCCACCGAGGACAGGTCCGATCGCAAAGAACGACATCGAAACACCGATGTAAACGCCCATCGCCCGCCCACGCTCGCCTTGAGGGAAAGTTTCGATCACCAACGCGCTCGACGCGGGTTGCATGAGGCACGCTGAGAGTCCCTGCAGTACCCGACCGACGATGAGTAGTTCGTACGAGGTGGCCATGCCGCAGAGGGCACTCGCGCCTGCAAAGCCAACGATGCCCGTCAAGAACATCGATCTCTTGCCAAAGATATCGCCGAGTCGACCACCGATGGCCATCGCTGCGGCAAGCGCCACCATGTATGCATTCGCGATCCACGCCACGCCCGTCGGAGAAAGTCCGAGGTCCACAGCGATCTTCGGGCCAGCGACCGCCGTCACCGTGAGATCGACGAAAATCATCGACAGACTGCCTGTCAGCGCCAAGAGAATCAGCCCGCGCCGAGGGGCGAGGTGATTTGGCGTGAGGAAACTGGGCGAGCCCTCTGAGTTCACTCGCGCAGCGTACCGCCGTGTGGGTTTTGTGAGCGATCGCCCAATCGACGCAGCATTGGTGGTACAACGCACCAATGCACTTCACCACGATTTTCAAGTCCAGTATGACCGCCGTGCGCGTCGGTAGTTTCGCTTGCGCCGTCACCATGGCATCAGCGCATGTCGCCCACGCAACGCCACTCGGCGCACCATGGGGTCTGAGGGTGCCGTCCAACGCTCACGCTTCACAGGACGCTTCGTCTGAGTGGCCGCAGAGCCTGAAGGATGGCGACAGGAACATCATTGTGTACCAGCCGCAGTTTGAGCGACTGAACGGTTCGGCGCTCACGATGTCCGCTGCGATCACCGTCGAGTCGGCTGACGCATCAGGTTCGACCACCGCACGCAACGGCGTGGCCACGCTCAAGGCACAGGCTGTGCCTGCGGATGTGCCCGGCGAACTTGAGATCAATGGCATGACTTGTGCGTCGGTCGCGTTTGAGAGTGGCGCGGACGACGCATTCGCGGCGCAACTTTCGAGTTTGCTCGCCGGCGTTGCCTTCACGATCGATCGTGCGACGCTTGTCGAAGACATGCAACTTGCCAACGAGCGCACCGTCGGTACGCCAGGCTTGTCGTTTCAACCGCCACGCTTTGTCGACTCGAATGTCGCGGCCGTGCTCGTCTCGATTGATGGGCAACCGATCATGGTTCCAGCTGGTGCCAACGGTTGGAACTTCGTGAAAAACACGGCTTTCATGGTGCTTCGCTCACCGGACGGACGCTGGTTTGTTGAAGTCGGCGGGGGGGCTGTGGGCGCGAGCGCTGTATGGATGAGTGCCGACTCGATGACCGGTGGCTACGCGCGTTGTGATGCGCCACCTGCGGATGCGATCGCCGCGTTTGGTGCGTCGAAATCCGCGCCTGATGCGCTTGCGGGCGCCGAGCCAACAAACGGCCTTCCACCGGCAAGCGTGCCCAAGCGCGTGGTTGTGGCAACCGAGCCGACCGTGCTTATCGCGATCGACGGGGCACCGAAACTCATCGACGCTGGCGACGGTGTGCGCGCTGTCACGAACGCCAACTGTGTGTTGTTGCATGTTGCGAGTCCAAGCGAATGGTGGACGCTGCAATCAGGCCGTTGGTTTCACGCCGCGCCAAGCACACCGTGGAAGTACGCGCCGCCATCTGAGGTTCCCGCTGCATTCGCGCAGTTGCCTTCGACCGGCCGACTCGCGGCAGCGCGCGCATCTGTGCCAAGCACCCCAGAGGCGAAGGCGGCTGTCGTCGCAGCGAGCGAAGTGCACACCGTCACGGTGAAGATGGACGCGACATGCTCGGTCACCTACGCAGGCGAGCCGGTGTTCCGCCCAGCCGCGACCACAGGCCCAGCAGCCACCGTTGGATATGCAACCAACGCATCGGACCCAGTGCTTGGCGTCGGCACCTCGTTCTATTGCTGCAAGTCGGGTGCGTGGTTCACTTCGACGGCTGCGTCTGGCCCATGGGCCGTCACGGCCGATGTCCCAGCAGCGATCTACTCGATCCCACCTTCATGCCCCGACTATCCGGTGACCTATGTCTCGGTCTACGGCAGCACGAAAGACCCGTCGACCGACGCGCTTACCAGTGTCACTTTCGGCTTCACTTCCGGCTATCTCGGCACCTATCTCAACGGTGGCACGCCGGTCTATGGCACGGGCTACCAGTACGCGTCGGGTGCAAGCGCTGTGAACGCGGACAACTACCAAGCACAGCCACAGACCTATGGCACCACCGCGCTGTACGACAATCAGACCGGTACCTACGCGCCCAACGGATATTCGTCGGACTACAACTACCTCTACCCCTCAGTTCAACCGTACTACCTCGACAACGGTTACGACGGATGGGGCTGGTGTCCGTACTGGTCATCGGGCTGGGGCTGGGGGTACAACTCTTGGTGGGGCTATCACAACTGGTCGTGGTGGTCGAACCACTGGAATCCGCACTGGAACCCCAACTGGCAGAACGATTGGCAGCAGAACCACCGCGTGTACGCCAACAATCGCGCCAACAACGCGCTCGCCGGATACTCGGCGAGCAATCCGTGGGGCGAGAGCGCCGATTGGCAGAAGTGGAATGCAGCCAGCGCCGCTGGTGACGAGCCGCAGAATAAGACGCCAGCAAACTGGCAGAAGTGGAACGCAGCCAGCGCCGCCGGAAATGAACCGCAGAACAAGACGCCCGCTGATTGGCAAAAGTGGAACGCAGCCAGCGCCGCGGGCGATGAGCCGCAGAACAAGACTCCAGCAGATTGGCAGCGTTGGAACGCTGCGAGCGCTGCTGGAAACGAGCCGCAGGACAAAACGCCTGCGAACTGGCAGAAATGGAACGCTGCGAGCGCTGCTGGAAACGAGCCGCAGAATCAGACTCCGGCTGATTGGCAGAAGTGGAACACCGGCAACGGTGAATCGTCCACTTTCAACAGGAACCAGAACTACAACTGGAACAACGGAAATCGGTCGAACGCATCACGGGGGACCGGTTGGAACACGCAGCCAAACCGCGGCTTCAACAACACCACCGTGAATCGGAACTACGGCGCATCACCTCGGGTTGGCTACAGCGGTTTCCACCCTTCATACAACTACAACTATCGCCCAGCAGGCGGTGGCTACCGCGCGCCGATGGCGAGTGGGTTCCACGGCGGTGGTCGTCGCTGATTCGAAGCACATCCGCAGTGCCTGCAAATCATGAAAACGAACGCGCGGCCGGATTGGTGGATCCGGCCGCGTCTGTTCCTGCAGGTGTCCCGACCTGCGAGAGGCCGCGCGATCAACTGGAAGGTCGCGCAGCGATGCTGAAGTTTGGTGTGGCCCTGCGCTTTACGCTTCCATCTTGTGGACGACAGGGGCTGCGCCGCATTCTTTCAGGAAGCGACGGATGGCGGAAATCTCGTGATCCGACTGCAGTGTGTGTCCGCCGCCGTGGGGAATGTTGAA
>JASGCF010000250.1 GCA_030054275.1 Limnohabitans sp.
GCGATGATCGCAGCACACCGACACGCAGCAGCAGCACGACCGCAGCACTCCCTGAGTTGGCTGAACGGCTTCGTGCTCTTGAGGCGCGAAGTGCACCGCATGCCGAACTCGACGCGCTCGCTCGGCGCTTTGGCGCGCAGGACGCAGGCGACACCACTCAAGCACCTGAGTCACGGAGCGGTGCGAGTTTTGCCGGACTCGTTGCAGGCAACGCCACGAATGTTGCCTATGTCGTCGATGCATCTGGTTCCATGCTTGGAAGTTTTCCAGCGATCGTCGACGAAGTTGAACGCTCGATCACGCGTCTTGAACCAACCCAGCGGTTCACCGTGATCTGCTTTCGACGAGATGGTGCTGTCTCGCCACACGACCACGGTTCCTTGCGCGCAGCAAGTCGCGCTGAACGCACCGCGGCAATCGATTGGCTGCGCAACGATGTCGTGCCGTCGGGCCGTTCAAGCCCCATCGAGGCTCTGACGAATGCGCTTCAATCTGGCGCAGATTGCATCTTTCTTCTGTCGACCACCATCACCGGACCGGGCCGCCATGAACTCGATAAAGACGCGCTACTTGCTTTGCTTGAACGATTGAATCCGCGCGATCCCTCGACTGGACAGCGACGAACCACCATCCAGTGCATCCAGTTTCTCGAAGCCGATCCTGGACGCGCACTTGAGGCTGTTGCAGCAGAACACTTCGGAGCAGGTGGATATCGCTTCATCTCGCGCGATGATGCTGGCTTCAACTCGCAACGCACTCCCGAGATCGCGCCATCAAAAACACTCCAAGGCAGCAACCAATGAAGACGGCAATGCGCGGCGCAATTTGCGGTGCGCTGCGTGACTTTTCCTGACAGAGAGGAACTTCGGTATGACTGGCAGCATCTTCTTCATCTCAACAAATGGCGATGGCAGCATCGAATGGATTGGAAGCGCCATGATTTGGCTTTTGCTGCTTCTTTCTGCTGCAAATGTGGCGCTTATCGTGATGTCCGCGCGGGCGAACACTCGCGCATCTGTCCTTCCCCCCGACGAGTCAGACACCCTGCGCACCATGCTTGCTGCTGGGCGATCGAAGGACGCCATGACCCGCGCGAGAGGCGGCAACAGTGATCTTGCAATGGTGGTTGCACGCGCGCTCGATCAAGCACCACATGGAACAGAGGCGATGTCGCGCGCGGCAGAGCACTCAGCCGATGAGTTGTTGGCAGCCCGACTTCGACCGCTCGAACGCCTGAATGTGCTCGGTCAAGTCGCGCCGATGATCGGGCTTTTCGGCACCGTGTACGGCATGATTGTTGCATTCCAGACCATCGCTTCGACGGGTGGCGCAGCAGATCCAGCCGCGCTTGCCGGAGGAATTGGCACAGCACTCGTCACAACATTTTGGGGACTTCTGATCGCCATTCCAGCGACAAGCGCGTACGCCATGATTCGCAACGGTGCGATTGCGCAGTCGGACGAACTGCTTGCAGATGTCGATGCCATGATCGCACTGTTTCGTCCTCCATCGAGCGAATCACGCGCTCCTCTCACTCGATCCGACACACCCAACGAAGCCTAGATGCAGCGCACGCGTCGAACATTCGCTCCAGCATCCATCGAGGCGAATCTCACGCCGATGATCGATGTGACATTTCTTCTGATTGTCTTTTTCGCGCTGGTTTCGCGTATTTCTGACAACGAGCGTCTCGACATGTCACTTGCCCGCGTGCGAGAAGGCGCTGCAGTGCGTGCAGATGAAGAGTCGCGTGTGATCTTGAATGTGATTCCAGCACAAGAAGGAGTGAACGCTCGCTACTCGATGGCTGGCCGAGTGTTTGAGGCAACACCCGATGGGATCGCTGCGCTTGCTGAAGCACTCGCCGTCGAATACAGACGGCAACCTCGACTTGCAGTTCGATTGCGCGCAGATCGCGCCACACAGTACGAGTGGGTAGAGCCAGCGATGCGCGCCACCACGACGGCAGCAAGATTGGCTGGTGGCGGAGCGCTTCCGCGACTCGACTTTGTTGTAGAGACCGAAGCCGGCGAGATGCACTCCCAACGCTCGCGCGTCACAGAAACCACAGGAGTTCGTGATGGCGCGTGAACACAGCCCACACTCCCGTGGACGCGCGCGACACGACGCCACGCAATATCGCTCGCGACTCTCATTGTCGATCACCCCGATGATTGATGTCGTGTTTCAATTGTTGATTTACTTCTTGCTCACCGCGGGGCTCATGGCCAATGAGCGCATCTTGCGCAGCGAGCTTCAAGTTGAACAGCAAGCACAGCCGACGAGCGATCCCTTCGCGCTTGAGATTGAGCCACTGGTGATTCGCGTCAGCAGTATCGACGGTGGAGTGCGGCTCACGCTTTCCGGCGAACTCCCAGATCCAACAAGTATGGATGCGCTCGAACAGTTTCTGCGTGATGCGATGCTCACGCCTTCACAACCGCAAGGACTTTTCCCCGCGGATCATCCGATTCGTATCGCACCAAACGCGAAAACGCGATGGGAGCATGTCGCAGGTGTCTTCAATGCCGCGATGCACGCGGGATACACCTCCATCGCATTCGGAGGCGCCAACGAATGAACTCCGTTCTTCTGCGCCGTATCCAGCACGCCGCTGTTCCGATCATCGCGACACTTGTCGCCCCCATGATTTTGGAGAATGGCGGATACGCACAAGACACCCAGAAAGAACTTGCGCGCGAGACGGCACTTCGATTGAGCGATGCACAACTCCAAAGCGTCTTCAGTGCGATCCGCAGCGCAGAGAGTCGAGCGGACGAAGCAACGCTTGATGCGATTGATGCCTGCCGCAATGACGCGCCGACCAAGGCACGAGTTGCATTTGCTCGCGAGGCGATCCGCGGCCGAACCGCAGCAACTTCTGCGAAGGCGCTTGGAACTTTCGAAGATGAGTGTGCGACCAAGCGCCTCGCACTCGCTGATGCGATTGCTACATCCATCCCTGCTGGACGAGCCCGTGACACAGCCCGTGACACAGCTCGTGACACAGCTCGTGAGCAGCATGGAGAAACATCACGCGAAAGGCCAAGTGGCACGCCTGCGAAGCAAGTCGGGGAGCAATCTGGGGAGCAATCTGGGGCGCAATTTGCAACGGAAGATCTCGTCGAAGTCGTGCGTGAGTTACGGCTTGAGGCTCTTGAAGATCTCCTGCTTCGCCGACTCACTGCAGATGCGAGCGATGCAGCACTTGCCATCGGGTGGCTCACCGCAGCGGATCGCGTAGAGACGAGTGCGCTCTTCTCCCGTGTGCAGGCGCTTCTTGATGATCCGAGCTTTGCAGCGATACGGGCGCGCAGCGCCGGTGCTGCGGATGTTGCCACTGATGCAGCGGTTTTTCGATTGTCCATGTTGGAAGGGCTTGCGAAACTCGCCGAGGCAGATCTTGCGTGTGATGTACCAGCCGCGCGCGAAGAAGCTCTTCGCAGCGCGCGTGTCGCTCTCGCTCGTGCTGCGCAAAGCGAACTCACACTGCCGAATTCGCTGACCGAAGTGCTCATGCTTGCCCGCGTGCGAGCCAACGCATGCGATCCGAAGCGCGCACAAGAGTTTCTGACACGCGTCGCGCAGAGTCACGACGCCACTTTGGCGTGGATAGCGCGTGTGGTTCAGTGGCAACGCGCCGCAGAACTTTCCAGACAGCAGCGTTCGGAATTCGGCGCTTTTCCGGCGATTCCAGAGCGTTCGGCACCGTTTCTTCAGGAACTTGCTGCGCTGTCAGAAGCGCGCGTACGCCTCCTTTGTGGACAATCTCTCGCTCTCGCTTCTGAGCCGCTCACTCGATATCTCGGCAGTGCTCTCGGTCCAACAGCAACCTCTGTCGATGAACTCTGTCGTCGGGCACGCCGCGTTGCAGAGCGCTTGCCACCACAACTTCGTGAACGCGCGTTGAGCGAGGACGCTCCGCCGATTCTGGCTGCGCTTGCACTCCTCGATACAAACGGGTCCATCGCATTTGAGAGGTTTCTCGAACCGACGCAGGATTCGTTGCGGGCGGTACTCGTGCGTGCGACGCACGATCCGCTACTCGCGCCGTGGTTCACAGTGTCCTATGCGAGTGCGCTGTTTCGCGCATCGCTGCTCCCCGAGTTTGAGGCCACTTCACGAGAACTCACGGCACAAGCAACCGACGCACTTGTTTGGCTCGCAGCGCATACTCCGGCCACACCATCGACGCGCGACGCCGCTGTCTTCGCCATCGATGCACGGAATGCAACGCTTGAAAGTGAACGATCTCGGAGAACATCCACACGCG
The DNA here is from genome assembly GCA_030054275.1 of Limnohabitans sp. Lineage (GTDB taxonomy): Bacteria > Planctomycetota > Phycisphaerae > Phycisphaerales > SM1A02 > QWPT01. Next base: position 4,274 of record JASGCF010000250.1, read on the forward strand.
CTGCCATCACAGCCGCCGAGACATCGCTTGACGCTGCGCTTACTGTTGCGATGGAGCGATTTCCGTCGGATCCACAGCGCGATGTGTGGATATTCATGCGGGTAGACCTTGCGCTTTTCCCAAGTCACGGACAAGCCGATCCTGCCCGCGCATCGATGCTCTTGAATCAGGCTTCGCACGACGCACGCAGCAAACCCCTGCGTGACTTGCGTGATCTTGAATTGCAACTCGTCCTGCTTGAGCAAACACGGCCAACGGATTTTGCTGCGCAAGCTCTTGCGTTGGTGCGTCCGGCAGAGCTTCTTGATATCGCGATCCGACCACCTGCGCCTCGAACAGAGCACACGGCTCCGGCGCTCGCTCGATGCGACGCGTTGCGCGCAGCACTCGCATTGCGCGCAGCACGGCCTGCTGAAGCAATGACGATCGCAACGCGCGTTTTCCGTAGACCGCTCGCGGATCGCAGCGCTGCGGAGCGCGCCGCACAGACCTTTGGCGAAGCGATGTTGCAGCGCGAAGCGGATGGATCGCTCGATGAGGCACTGCTTGAAATCCCAGCAGATCTCCTTGCGTTTGCAGCGGAAACAGATGTGCTTCGCGAACTACTCCTTCCCGCGATTTCTCTCGAGCGTGACACGCTCGATGCACTGCTGGAGCGCACGGGCCACGGTCATGCGAGCGATGCTTCTGGTGATTCTGAGGATCGCGAGCGTGTCGAGCTCACCAAACGCGCACGCAAACTCGCATCTTTGGTCGCACTTGCGCGCGTTGCGCCAACAGCCTCAAGCGCCGCAACAATCGAACTCGATTCCGCAGCAATCATTGCTGCAATCGCGCAGCGAGACTTCTCGCTCGCGACCGAGCGCGCGCGCGGCG
>JASGCF010000251.1 GCA_030054275.1 Limnohabitans sp.
TCAACAAGCACGCCGTTCTCATTCATGAACAGAATGTCGCGGAAGCCACCTTGAATCGAGCCAGGGAACTTGCGCATGCAGGCAAGGTCGATGTCGCCATCTTGGTCGAAGTCGCCCCAACCGAAATCCTTCTCAAGGTTGTCGTTCACGAGCAGGCTGGCTGCTGCAACCAAGCGTGTCGAGGTCTCGTTGACATAGTTCACCCACTGGGCGCTCACTGGCGCCGCTGCAACTGCCGCTGCAGCGAGGCTGAGCACCGTGGCCGTTCCGTTGTTCTGAATGAAACGCATGCGAAGGGGACTCCAAATTTGCTGACTTTGGCGAGAGCACGGAGGGTGCCGTGACTCTGCTTGGTGGAAGGTCTGAATGGTTGAAGAAATTTCTATCCGATGTTGCGTTCGAATGGTGACTTACTGGCAGGGTCCCCACGAACTGAGGAGCGTTGCAAGATCGCTTGCGCCTGTAGAGCCATCTCCGTCGAGATCGAACTCTGCTCCGCCCCAACCGCCGAGGAGTGTCGCGAGGTCGCTCGCTGCGACAAAGCCGTCTCCGTCGAGATCTCCCACGCAGCCGCCGCAATCGTCTGGAACGCCGTCGAGATTCTTGTCTGGTGCGCCGTTGAAGATTTCGGTGAGGTCAGGTGTGCCGTCGTTGTCGCAGTCGAGGATGTCGAAGCCATCACGCTGCGCAGCAAGCAAGAAACCAGCCATATCGTTCGCGTTGATGACACCGTTCTGATCGATGTCACCAATGGCGCACGGGCTGTCTGCACCGATACTCGCGCCTTGGCATGCGACGAAGATTGCGAAGTCTTCGAGCGTCACAAATCGATCGCCGTTGATATCGAACTCGTTGCGACCGAGCGAGTCGAGGAAGGCGATGAGCTTGGCTTTGTCGTTTGCGCTCAGTGCGGCGAAGGCAGCGGCGGAGTTCGCACCCTCACCGAATGGTCCGTGCGCGTTGATCGCAATCGTCACGCGGTCTTCGAAGGTGCCGCCCGACGCAGAACCGTTGTGCAGCATCGGGTCGCGCGTGCGCAGGTTCCACAAGGTTGGGGTACGCATTTCCAACTCGTTGGCATCGCCGTCTTGCACGCCGTCGCCAAGGGTTCCCATGTCATGCAACAAGAAGTCTGAGTATGGCCGAATCGCCTTGTTGCGAATGGCGGTTTCGAGTGCGGGCGAATTCGAAGTTGTCCAATCGCGCACATGGCATGCGTTGCAGCCGATGGCGTTGAACACAGCTTCGCCAGACATGCCGCTGCGCGGAGTTTGCGGCGGTTGAGCGAGGTATCGCTGGAAGTGTGTCACACGCTCAATGAAGGTGAAACCCGACGCGTCTGGCACATCTTCAGGATCAGCAACCGTGTCACACGAGGTAAGCAATGCCATGTCGCCGTTCGGGGCGTTCTCATTCGGAATGAGTGCATTGGTGATACCCATTTCCATGGCCGTTGCGTCGCCAGAGAAACTCAGCACCGTTGCGATTTGTGCCTTCCAACCGAAGCGACCTGCGCGAAGCGGGCTTGCTGGCGATGCTTCAAGCGGAAGCACCCAATGGACGCGTCCCGACACGCCGTCGGCATTCGCGTCTGCTGGGTCTTCATTGGCCGCGATCGAGGCATCTGGAATCGCTTCAATCAAACCGAATGCCATCGACGAGTTCGTCATGCGAACCGCTTGCACGGTTGCTTCAGACGGAATCGTTTCGCGACATGGGTCGCTAATCGCAAACGACTGCAGCAGGGAGCCACCCAGTTCTTCGAGAGGGAAGAACTCACCCTTCTCATCGATACCGAAGCGGGTGACGGAAATCGAACCCCAACCACCCACAGGATTTGAGTGGCAACTTTGGCAATTCGACTTGTTGAAGATCGGACCGAGGCCTGTCGCATTGCCGAACGGCGTGATGTACGAAATACGACCGGCGGTCCAACGCGCGGCTTGTACCTTCGAGAGACCCAGCAGTGGGTCGCCAGCTTTCGGCTGAAGCGTGACGCCGCCGGCGAGGGTGGTCGCGGTCGCTGTGGCCGCAAGGATGGCCGCGAGAACACCGTGCGCGGATGAGGGGATGGCGTTGGAGGCGTTGAAGGATGGAGAAGTCGGCTTCATGTGGTGCTCTCGGGTCTGCGAAAACCGCAGCGCTGTTCAAATCTCATCGGTTCTCAGCGGTTCTCTTCGGTTCTCAGCGGATCTCATCGGTGTGTTGCGAGGCTCGGGCAAAGACTCGCAAACTCATGAACACTCTCTTTTCGAGCGCATTTGTTGCCCCCAAACGCAGACAAGTGCGGATGGTGGCGCCGGACATACGCGCAGTCATTCCACTTGGAGGCAACAACCCCGCAAGATTGACCGCTTCCAGAGGAAGCCGGTTCGGCCAAGTTATCGGGGGACTGAGCGAATGGAAATCGAATTCGCACGAACACACAGAAAAGGAACGATTGTGGCGAATGCGCAAATCTCTCGGACGCAGAGGGTTCCAACCGATTTCAGGCTCGGTCCGAGTTTCGTGAATGACGCGACCAAGTTGCCGGACGCTCTCTCGCGCGCCAAAGCCGAGATAGGCTCGGAAACCCGATTCTCGTGAGGCTTCTGCATGCATTTTGGTGCCCACATCCGTTTGAACCGCTCCTCGCGCACGCCGTCCTACCGCGTTGGTGGGCTACTTGGCGGAGTTGCACTGCTGTGCTTCGTGCCACTTTTCCCGCCGATCATCGGGGCGTCGGCCCAAGTCGTGCCAGACACAGCTCCGACGCGGCAAGAAGGCTCGCCCACGAAAGATCCGTCGAAAGATCCGACGGGGGATCCGACCAAAACCGCGCCGTCCACACCCAGCGCCACGCAGCCGTTTCCCGACGATCCACGCCTCGCGGTCGCGCTCACCATGCTGTCGAAAGGAGCGCTTGAAGAGGCGCGACAAACTGCCCACACGGTGCTTGTCGCGCGTTCGGATTGCGACCGCGCCGCGGCAATCGAGGGCATCGCACTGAACAAATTGAAGCGCTACGAAGAGGCAAAGCCGCTTCTTCTTCGCGCGCGCGATTCGAAGCAAGCCTTCCCAGAACAGAAGCACGCTGCGCACTTCCTCGGTTGGTGTCACTACCACTTGGGTGAACTTGCGCTTGCGAAGGCCGCATTTGATTTGCATCTTCTCGGTACACCGAAAGAGCCTGACTCGACCTTTGGGCTTGGCTTGATTGCACTCGCTGAAGATCAACTCGATCAAGCCGACGCGCATTTCGCGGCGGCGCTCGAAGGATTCTCAAAGCCCCGCGATCGCCCAGTAGACCGAGCTCGTGTTCTTACGCGCCAAGCCGATGTCGCGCTGCGTCGTGATGATGTTGTGGGTGCTGAGGCTTTCCTGCGCCGAGCGGTCGAAGCAAGTGCTGTGCAGCATGAAACATGGTCGAAACTGGCGCGTGTATACGACAGGCAAGCCAAGACGAAGGAAGCCGACGCGGCGCGCGCCAACGCCGATCGCATTCTCACGGCGCTGGGGCGCAAGCCTGCAACAGACGCATCGACATCAACCGCACCCGCAGTTGTTCCTCCCGGAACGACCACCGACGAAGCGCCGCCTTCAGTCAACCCACCCCAACCCAAACGATGATTGCTCTCATCACACTGTTGGCGCTTGCCGCGCCCACCAATTTCAATACGGTTCAAACAGCAACGCCCGAAGCAAACTCGAGTGGGATTCGTTTCACCGATGTGACCGCGGAAAGCGGGCTCGCATTCACACCAACAAGCGGCGCGTCGCCGTCAAGCGCTGTGCTTGAAGTGAAGGGTGGCGGCCTCGCGCTGATCGACTTCGATCGTGATGGCGACCTCGATCTCTTTGTACCGAACGGTGCGACGCTTGCGAATCCAGAGCATGGACCAGGCGCGCGACTCTTTCGTAACGATGGCAAACTGCGCTTCTCCGATGTGACGACGAACTCAGGAATCACGCACACGCGTTGGAGTTTCGGCGCAACGGTTGGCGATGTCGACGCGGATGGTTTCGATGATTTGTACATCGCGTGCTTTGGGCCCGATGTACTTCTTCGCAACAAAGGCAACGGAACATTCGAAGACATCACGGTGCGCGCCGGACTTGGCGATCGCGCGTGGGGTACAAGCGCGTCGTTCGCAGATATCGATGCAGACGGTGATCTCGATCTGTATGTCGCCAACTACCTTGACTTTGATCCTGCGAAACCACTTCCGCCTGCCTCATTCAAGGGTCAAGCTGTGATTTCCGGCCCGCGAGGCTATGCGCCTGCGCATGATTCGCTGTACGAAAATCGAGGAGACGGAACATTCGTTGATCGCAGCGATTCAAGCGGTATTCGCGCTGTGAAGCCAGGGTTCGGGCTCAATCTCGCCCTGCTCGATTGGACCGGTGATGGCAAGATCGACATCTTTGTTGGCAACGATTCACAAGCAAACAATCTCTTCGTACAAACAGAACCATGGAAGTTTGTTGATCAAGGTTTGCGCTCTGGAATCGCCGTGAACGGCGAGGGTTTGGAGCAAGCCACCATGGGTGTCGCTGTTGCGGATGTCGACGGCAATGGCCGACCAGATGTGTTCACGACAAATTTTTCGAGCGATACAAACACCTTGCATCTCAACCTCGATGGACGAAGTTTCGACGATCGCACCAATCAGTTTGGACTTGGTGCTCCGAGCCGCGCGTTGGTTGGTTGGGGCGCGGGCTTCTACGATTTTGACCACGACGGCGATGAGGATCTACTGTCGGTGAATGGCCATGTGTATCCGCAGGCGACCAAGGCATTGATGGATACCGAGTATGCGCAATCGCCGTTGTTGATGGAGCGGCGAGCATCGCGCTTTCATGCACTTTCTCGCGCAGGCGCGTGGCAACTTGAGCCGCATGCAGATCGCACGGTTGTGTTCGCAGATTTTGACAGCGACGGTGACATTGATTTCACCATCGCTGGGCTGAACGAACCGCTGCGTGTCATCCGCAATGATCACGATACAAACGATGATTGGATCATCATCGCTCCGCGCGACACGCGAAAGGGCGTTGGGAATCGCCATGCGATCGGCGCAGAAGTTCGAGTGACCGTGGACGGCGCGACGCAGCGTCGTTGGATTGTTGGCGGCGGACCATTTCAATCAAACAACGCACCC
>JASGCF010000012.1:0-16241 GCA_030054275.1 Limnohabitans sp.
TGTCTGGGGAGTAGACGAAAAAGATGACCAGCGCGGCGACAAGCAAAAGAAGCGCCAATGCGACCGCAATCGTGCCTCCGCCAAGGCACCCAGCAACAGCCAACCATGGCCGCTCTGTCGCAAGTGGGCGTGCTCGATCTGGATGCTCTCGCTTTGATTGCATACGAAGCATGGTAACTCCAGCGTACGAAGCAAGAGGGAATCAAAGCACAGCACAACGAAGCCCTACGGAATCCACCTCAAGCGCAAATGCCCTCGCACGGGCATGCTGCGGAGCGCGCGTGATGTCCGCCCGCAAACGCTCCGCAGACTGTGCGTCGTGTGCGACCAACAGCATGAAGCCGCCGCCACCTGCACCGGCGAAACACCACGCCGCGAGATCTTTGCGCCAGCGCTTCGCCAGTGCGTCGAACATCGGCGGAGACGAACCAGGATCTATCTGCCTCTTCAGCCGCATGTATCGATCGAGTTGTTCTGCGAAAGAAGTCGCATCGCCGCGCGTCAACGCATCACGCATCGAAAGCGCGTTTTCGCGGAGTCCCGTCACCGCCTCCGTCGCCGATCGCTTGTGCGTGAGGTGATTCCACACGACATTTTCAAGGATGTTCTTCGCCATGCGACGCTCACCGGTGAAGTAGAGCACCGACCGCGCAGAGAGTTCACGCACAAGTCGATCAGGCACAACGAGTCGCGATGCACGCGGACGCTGATCATTTCCGAGCAGCGTCTCTGCCATCTTGAATCCACCGACAACTCCGCCAACTTGATCTTGCCAACCACCGCGCGTCGAAAGCATCTGCTCAAGCGCACTTGTTGCTGCGAACAACTCTTCTGGAGAACGCTCGCGACCAAAGACGCGATCAAGACATTGGATCGTCGCGGCACCGAGAATCGAACTCGTGCCGAGACCGGATCCCTTCGGCACTGCGGAAAACATCGTGATGGAGAGACCGCCGCCGATAGCGCGAAGCCACTTTGCAAGCGAGGCTTTCGCATCCGATGGTGCGGCGCCTGTCAAAACGAGCGCGTTCTCCGCCAGGCTTGACCACCGCGTTGGATCATGCCGCGCCGCGAGGTCTTTCATCGAGCGAATCACGCGCGTTTCACCGAGATCTGTGCTCGTGATGCGAATCACAGGCTCCTCGCCACGCGCGACTTCATCGAGCTTCGCCACAACTTGAATCGGAAGTTGTCCGCGCAATGTGACCGCAACATTGACAACGCTTCCACCAACCGCGTTGCAGATTGGAGGCGTGTCGGTCCAACCGCCCGCGAGATCGACACGCACAGGCGTTGAGGTCCAAACCGCTTGGTCTTCGAGAATGGCTGCACGGACCGGACCTGATGGAAGATCGACATGCGAAAGGACAGCATCGCCCACTGCTGCAAACGCCTGCGCGCGGAAGGCTTCGGCCTGTTGCATGGATCGCTTTCCGAGGCTCGATGCGACGCACGACATCGTGGCCCACGCGTGCGCGCGAACGAGCGGCGCCGAAATCATGCGCACAGGAAAATCCTGCTCATTTTCAACGATGACACGGCGCATGTCGGTCGGCATTTGCAGCATGCGACGATGGAGTTCTGCGAGCGTTCCATCGTTCGCCGCTTGCGCAAATGCAATCGCCGGATACGAAACACCGAGGTCCGCAGCGCTCATGGCGCGCGCGGCCATGCGTTGCAGACTGCTTCCACGCGCGACAATTTCACCGATCGAAACGCGCTGCGCGTTGCGCCACGAATCTGGCGCCCGCTTTCCCTGCCACATCCACTCCAACGCGCGATGCGCTTCGATGTCCTCGTTCTTGCGCGCAGTGCCTCTCGTTGGGCCTCTCGTTGGGCCTCTCGTTGGGCGGCCCGTTGCGTCGCTGGTTGCGTCGCGCTTTGCACTCTTCATTGCGTCCACGACCCAGAGCCGCGCATCCCACAATGTTCCGTCACCTGTGATGACATCCGCCGCCGCGATACGCGCTTTCCGCAGAAAATCTACAAACGGACGACCAAAGAATGTGCCGCCTGCATCGAGTCGCGTCTTGAAGTCATCGTCGATGCCGCACGCAAGATGGACCGCCTCAGATCGATGATCTTTCCCATGGCACCCGAGTTGGAAAAGTGCCACTTCAGGCGGCAAAGAAACGCTTTTTGCGACGACACCACACACGATGTTGTTACCGCGGAGTCGTGCATTTTCAATGACACTCGCGTCGACAATCGCACCGCCTTCAGCCACAAGCGCATGCGTGACGCGCGCATCGAGCAGCGTGGGCTCGATCTTCGAACGAACATCAAGCGCCGGAATGGGACACGAGTGCGGCGTGATTCCGAAGCGCGCAATCTCGGCGTTCGACCCGCAGAGCGCGCGGAGCATTTCACGCATCGAACCGATATGGAGAAAGTCACCAACATCGGCATTCTGCACGCGAAATGCCGTGCCGCGCATCGAATCAAAGAGATCGCCAAGCGGCTGTGCAAGTTCGGCGGCGCGTCCACCGCTGGCACAAACTTCGAGATACTCCGCGCGACGAGCTTTCTGCGGAAATGCCATCGCCATTTCGCGATAGAGGTCGATCTGCGGCAATTCCGCGCGTGATGCGCGATCCGCAAGTCCACCTCGCGTCAGCACGATTTTTCCCGCGCGAAGACGAACACCTGCGCCCATCAAGAGTGCTGCGATCGAGATGGGATCGAAAGAGAAGAGCCCGAGATCGACAAGTGCGCGACCATCGCGGGAAAGTGCTCGCGCCGCGCGCAGTTGTCGAAGATCTGGCTTCTGGAGAAATGCATCAACCCTGTCACCTCGACCGCGCACGAAAACGCCGTGTTTCGACGCGCGTTCCGCGCTCGCCCACTGCGCGACTCCGATGATGCCCGCGCCCTCAAACTGCACAGGATCACGCGCCAATCCGATGACGGCGTCACCTGCTCCGACAAGAACTTCTCCTCCCCTGCGCGCGGGAAGCGACGCCATGTCATCGAGAAGCACATCAAAGACACTCGCACACACGCCGCCGCGCGTCGATTTCGGAATCGGCGCGAAGATTTTCCCTTCCACCGCATACATCGGTAAACGGCGCGAATCGCCGCCAGAGTGCAGGATGAGCACGCGTTCGTCGGTGAAAATCTCGGCCAGCGAACGCGCGCGTTTCACTTGAAGAACGCGCCGCGCAACCTCGGCAAGTGCCAAGATTGTCGCAGCACCTGATCCAATCCGTGCATCACGCGCATCGGCGATTGCAAACGCATGTCGAACGCGCGTTGCGTTCACGCGCTGTGACTCATCGGCGAAGCGATCTCGAAGTTGGCCCTCGTACGCAGTCGCCTGCCGCTCGTTCGCGGCGGTGAGGACAAGCCAGCCAAAGTTCGGTTGTTCTGCGCGCGCTGCATCCATTGAAAGCAAGGTAACGGATGCGGCACATCGCCGATCATTCGGCTACCTTCTCGGTATGCGCGTTTTCGCCCAAGCCCTTGATCTCGTCGACGATCCCGCGCGGATTGAGGAGTACATCCGTCACCACACGGCGGTGTGGCCGGAAGTGACCGACGGACTGCGCGCGATCGGGATTCGCGGTATGCGTATTTGGCGCGGTGGCACGCGACTTTTCATGCTCGTCGAGACCGACGACGACTTCGACCCCGCGCGCTACCAAAGTTACGCGAGCAACCCGCGGACGCAAGAGTGGGACGCACTCATGCGCACCTTCCAGCGCCGAACGCCTTTCGCGCGCGAGGGCGAATGGTGGTCCCCGCTCGAAGAGATCTTCGATATCACTGCGTTTCCAAAGAGTTCCGCGACGGGGACAACCGCACACGCAGGAGGTACGCGATGAGCGATACACGCACGATCGGTGCAACGCTTGAGTTTCACGGCGCTGCTGGCGAAGTCACGGGAAGTTGCACGCTTGTTCGTACGCCGAAGGCGCGCATCGTCATCGACTTTGGCATGTTCCAAGGTTCGCCTGCCGATGAAGCGCGCAACGCCGTCGCACCCGAAATTGACTTTGCCCTCGTCGATGCTGTGGTGGTGACACACGCACACATCGATCACTGCGGTCGATTGGCAATGCTGCCAAACCTCGGGTTTCGCGGCAAAATCTACGCAACGACCGCAACACACGAACTCCTTGGTCGCGTGCTGCGATCGAGCGCGAAGTTGCAGCGCGCGCGCTTTTACGAGCGCGCCAGCGGAAGCGCACCATGGGGTCGCGCGCTCATGCCCGGCGAAGTTGCGGGTCCAGCGCCGGAGTTTCCACCCGCGCAACGCCTCTTCGACACGCCTGATGTGCGCGAAACGATGGAGAAAATCGAGGGCGTCCCGCTCGACCGCGAAGTGAAAATTGCTCCGCATGTCGCGCTCACATTCCGCAACGCTGGTCACACGCCGGGCGCCGCGAGCGCGGAACTTTCGATCGGTGTCGGTGCAGATCGTCGCGTGCTCTATTTCACGGGCGATCTTGGTGCAGATCGCGAGGGCCATGTCTCACTTCTCGCCACACCACACCGTCCCGCGAACGCCGATGTGATTGTCGTCGAGTCGACCAACGGCGAACGACAGCGCGGGCAGCTTCCCGATCCCGACGAAACACTCGCGGCGATCGTTGCGGAAGCCGCACAAAAGCGGCTCAAAGTGCTTGCGCCGGTGTTCGCGCTCGGTCGTGCGCAACTGCTCGTGCATCGTCTCGCACGCCTTCATGCGAAGGGTTTGCTGCACGGCCTGAATGTCTATGTTGACAGTCCGATGGCGGTCTATGGCATCGAATCGCTGTACAAGCATCCCGAGTATCTCGCGCCTGATTTGCGCGATGCAGTACGCGCAGGTGGCGCGCCGCTCTGGTTCCCGGAGTTGCATTATGTGCTTTCCAAGCGCGAATCGATGGCGATTGATCGCATGGTGCACGGCGGAATCATTCTCGCTGGCAGTGGATTCATGGACGCAGGCCCGATGTTGCGGCACCTTGAAGAGTCGCTCGACCGCGAAGATTGCATGGTTCTCCTCGGTGGATATCAACCTGAAGATGGCTTTGGCAAGCGCATGCAACGCGGCGCGGATCGCGCGCAATTCACAGGTGGAAAAGTTGTTCCGATTCGCGCATCGACTTCGCGCGTCGATGGGCTCTCAGGTCACGCGTATCAAGATGATCTTGTGCGCTGGTTCTCGAAACTTGATCACAAACCCGCGCGCGTGATCCTCAACCACGGCACCGACGCTGCGCGCGCGACACTCGCGGGGCGACTGACCGCAGAAATTGGCCTCGCATGCACGGCACCGAAGCCGCTCGAAGAAGTTGTGGTGTGACAACTGCACACGCAAGCGATTTGCGCTAGCCATGCCCGACTGGACCTACGAACTCCCACCAATCCCCGCGCAACCACGGCGCGTTCTTTTGTTCATCGCGATGGAAAGCGAAGCCGCGCCGATCGCGCACGCGCTTCGGCTTGAGCATGGGAAAGGCCGCATCGGACAAACGGAAATCGAACTCCTCAGCCCCGGCCGCGATGATGCAACGAAGATCGATCGCATTGGTCCGGTCTACGCAGCTTGGGCGCTCACGCGCGCGATCGCCGCGCAGCGCCCAGATCTCGTCGTCAATATGGGCACTGCAGGCGGCTTCGCTGCACAAGGGCTCGGGATCGCCGACCTCGTCCTCGCGCGCGACACGATGTTTCACGACGCGCGCGTTGCACTCCCGGGCTTCGACGCGGTGGCACGCGCGCACACGCGACTCTCGCCGAGCGACGCACAACTTGATGCGCTCGCCGCGGCCATCGATGCGCGCGTGGGTCTCGCGTCGTCTGGCTCAAGCCTCGACGCGACTGACGGCGAGATGGCGCTCTTTGCGCGCACACGCACGCTTGCGAAGGACATGGAACTGGCAGCGCTCGCGTCCGTGTGCGCCGCCGAGCGGCTCCCGCTCGTCTCCCTGAAGGGAGTCACCGACCTCGTCGACCACGCCCATGCCGGCGGCGAACCGGCGCACGAGGCGTTCGTCCGCAACCTCGAACGCACCTGTGCGCGCCTCGCGGAAGCAGCGCCAGCGCTCCTCGCGAAGCTCTGTTGAGGTCCGGAGCAAGGGCGACGGCCTGCACGACTGCGCTCTATTGCGCGAATTTCACCGAACTTTTGTTCGAGTTTCGCCCCGATTCTGTCAATCTCTGTGTCCAGACGACGCTGTGACATGGCGTATCGCTCGAACATGCAGCCCGCACGAGCGCGCGTGACTCGAAGCAGCGTTCCAAAACGGCCATTCTTGAAGTCGCCATCTCTGAAGAATGTGAGAGAAACCTCAATGCACCGTACACAACCGCGCCTCACGCCCTCGCCCGTCCGAAGCCTCGCAGCGACACTGACTGGAAGGGTCAGCGCGACCCTCACCACGACACTCGCCACGACGCTCGCCACGACGCTCACCACGACGCTCACCACGACACTCGTCGCAACCACTGCAACCGCGCAAGTCGTGGTCACCGATGTTCCGCAGATTGGAAGCAGCAGCCAATACAACCAGTGCAAACTCAGCGCGAACGGCGACTACGCGGCGATGACCACCAACGAGCTTTATCCTCGACTCGTGCGGTGGACGGCCTCGACGAACACCCTCTTCGCGCTGACGGTGCCACCCGCAAACCCAGATCCCTACGCGACGCATGTCACCGACATCGGCTCCGTCACCGGCAACTCGATCGGTTCGAGCGTCGGAACCATCTGGTACAGCAACGGCACGACTGCGTCGAATCCGTTTCCATCGAGCAACCTCGGAATTACCCCCTGTCCGTCGCAGAATGGCGTTCCGTTCTTCATCACCGATCTCTCTCAATCGGCGCTCTATGAATGGAGCGTGCTTGGTGCGCCGTTCTCGCACGGCAAGCCGGTGGGTAGTTCGACCATCCGACCTCTCGACGCGAATCCGGCTGGCACCGCCTGCGCTGTGACCGCTCAACTCGCAGGAAACGTCAATCGGTCGTATCGATGGACAGCCTCTGGCGGCTTCCAACTGCTTCCGCTGCTCGACGGCATGACCGATGGGCTTCCCGCAGCGATTTCTGATGACGGCACGCGTGTCATTGGCGTGAACTACAAGCTGGGGAGCGTGCTCGAACGACAGGGATACTTCTGGAGCGCGTCGACGGGCATCATCTCGATGGGGCTTCCAAGCAACGCACTCATCGAGATCCACGGCGCAAATGGCGATTGCTCGCTCGTGTGCGGCACATACAGTTCGCCTGGCGTGTGGCAGCCGTTTGTGTGGTCGCTCTACGGAGGCCTGACAACCGCGCGCGACTTCGCCATCTCACGCGGCTACGACCCCGGGCCATTCGCCTTCGAGATCTTCGGATTCAGTAGCAACGCACGCACCGCGCTCGCGCAGCGCGCTCCTGTCACCAAACTCTTGCAGAACCTCGGTAAACCCGCGTGCGGTTCGGCAGGAAGTTGCTTCGCAGCGAAGACCAGTCCAGGCTGCGCCGACACAACATGCTGCGAGCGCGTCTGCGGCGCCGATCCCTACTGCTGCGACGGTATGTGGGATGCACAGTGTGTCGTTGAAGCGGAAGCACTCTGCCGCACGGGCGCAACCTGTGCTGATCCGGTGCGCATCACGAGTTATGTCGCGTCGAGCTACGACTACAACACGGGCTATGACGCGACGGCAAGCGACGAGTCTTCGTGCGGCGTATCCGACCTCAAGGCGGTCTGGCGCGTCTATCGCGCGCCTTGCGGCGGCGCGGTCACCATCGACACCTGCACCGAGTTCGCAGAAGGACCGATCGTGCTCTCGGTCTATTCAAGTTGCGGAACTGAGATCGCGTGCAGTGCAGGCGCCTACCTCCCCTGCGGCAGTACGCGGGCGGCCGTCGGCTTCGACTCTGTCGCCAACACCGATTACCTCATCCGCATCGCTTCGAGTGGCGGAAGTGCTGCCGGATCCATCGCGATCGCCTGCGAAACCTCGTGCGGCGCGCCCACTTCGGGCGCTTGCAACATCGTGCATGCAGGCGTCGGCTGCAATGACGCATCCTGCTGCGCCACCGTCTGCGCAAACGACCCGTACTGCTGCGACAGCACTTGGGACGCGCAATGCGTCGGCGAAGCGCAGAACTGGTGCTTCACTCCGGGGGATTTCGACTTCGATGGCGACATCGACGCGGCAGACCTCGCGGAACTCCTTGCAGGCTGGGGCCTTGGCGGCGCGACCGACATCGATGGCGACGGACTCACTGGCGCTTCCGATCTCTCCATGCTGCTCGGAAGTTGGGGCTGAGTTCAACTTCACCGTTCGGAGATACGGCGGCCTCGCGGAGCAATCCCGAGGCCGCTGTGTGCGTTCCGTGCAGCGTCGTGTCCAACGCCACGCGCCTCAGCGGAAGGTCGCCGCATATTGCTTTCTCGAAGCGCGCGAGAGGCTTGATGGCACGCGATGGTCGGCGACTTTCAGTTGTCAATCTTCGGGCCGCGCTCAACGCGCGTGATCGACACCTTGTAACGCGACACCCCACCGTCGACACCTGAACCCACGATCATGCGCAGCGGTTCTTTGGTGGTTTTTCCGCCATTGACGGCAACGCGATCTTGCATCACAAGCCAGCGCTCTTCGGAGGCACCTCTTGCTCCGCCTGCCGCATCGCCTGCCTCAAGCAAGAGATCCACAGAACCCCACCGACCGAAGGCGAGCGTCGCTTGGCCGTCTTCGTCGGTCGTCGCGGTCGATGGCTTCCCGCCGCGCGATTGAAGGCCCGCGCCAGACGCTTGCAATGCCACACCTTCGACGGGCTTTCCAGAAGTTGCGTCGACGATCGTGACGAGATAGACACCCGCACCGCGCGGCGCGGATTGACACGACCAAAGTGCGCACGCCGTTGTCATGGCAGCGGCGGAAAGAGCGACGAGATTGTTTCGGAGCATGTGCATTTCCCTTGGAATTGGAACGGGCGCGAAGTGTAGCGAGCAGTGTTCCAAGCGAGGTTATTCCTCATGAAAGTCGAGATTGGTGCCGTAACTCTCGCGAAGTCCGAGCGTCGCCAACATGGCAATCGGCATGACGATCGCTGCCACGATGAGCGCAGCTTGCCACGCGGAATACCCGCCGTCTGCCCGTGAAAGCCAAATCCACAACCCACCGGTTCCTGCTGCCGAAAACCGCACGATGTTGGGGGCCATCGTGGCAGCAGTTGCGCGCAGGTTCGTGCCGAACTGCTCAGCGGATACCGTCGCGAAGACAGCCCAGTAGCCGCTCGCGAAACCAGTGAAAGTGATCACCGCGTAGTAGGCGTCGAGCGACCGCGGCGCAACCGTGAAATACAGCGTGATCGCCGCAAGCGTCAGCACATGGAAGAGCGCGATCGACCGCTTACGCGAGCGCAGCCACTGGCCTGCAAGTCCACTCATGAGGTCGCCCGCAGCGAGACCCACATAGCACCACATGATCGACTTCGCGACCGACGGCGTTTGGTCGTCCATCAGCCCGAGACTCGGCATGATTCGATCGCAATACTTGACGAGCGTTCCAACCACAAACCAAATCGGAACCGCGATCAAGATCGTCGAAACCCAACGCACGAGGCGTTCGCGCGGCCAGAACAACTTCCAGAACGCGCCGCGTCCAGACACATGCGCACGCTCTGCGCTGAGGAACATTCCGCTCTCCACCACGCCGACGCGCAGCAAGAGCAGCGCGAGTCCGAGCGCGCCGCCAATCACGAACGCGGTGCGCCAGCCAACAAACTGCGTGGTGAAGTAACCGGCCACCGCGCCGAGAATGCCGACAGCCGCGACAAAGGTGGTCGCAAGTCCGCGTCGCTCGCGGCTCACAAGTTCGGAGACAAGCGTGATGCCGGCACCGAGTTCACCCGCAAGGCCGAAGCCTGCGATGAAGCGCAGCACGCCGTACTGGTTGATCGCGCTCCCGAGACCGAGCGAGTGCAAAAAACCAAGCGCGCCCTTTGGATCAACATCGGTGACCGCCGCGTTCAGCAGGTTCGCAACCGAGTAGCAGAGAATCGACCCGAACAGAACGCTGAGGCGCCCGCGGCGGTCCGCGAGAACTCCCCACACGAGCCCGCCGACGAGAAGCCCCGTCGTTTGCAAAATGTTGTCGAGCCAGACGCCGTTCGTGGCAAGGATGACAGCCCGTTCTTCCGCACTCTTTCCCGCGAGCTCGGTCGTGAGCAATTCACTCAGCGACGATGTCCGCACAAGTCCGAAGAGCAAAAGATCGAAGATATCGACGAAATAGCCGAGGGCAGCGACCACGATGACAAGGCCGACGGCGCGATGCTGCGGCGAGGTATCGGGCGAAGTCGGTTCAGACATATGGGCACCATACGGAAATTGCGGCAGTCCTCCAAACTCCTTCGACTTGCGTCTCGTTCTTCACGACATTGGGCTGTAAACTCCGACGATGGTGTGCGGGACGGGCTGCGTTGTACCGCTCACTGTTCATCTTGACTTTGCATGTTCGAACCGCGACATGTTTGAACTCTTGAAATGGCGCCACCATGACGAAACTGCAGTTGCCACGCCGTATTCGCCGGACCCATCAGCCCCGCGCCTTCACGCTCGTTGAGTTGTTGCTTGTCATTTCGATCATCGCCATCGTGATTGCGTTGGTCTTGGTGAGCGTGAGCCAAATTCAGAACCGCTCGCGCGCACTCACTTGCCTTTCCAATCAGCGACAGTTGGCACTTGCCAATCAGTCGTACGCAGCCGACAACAACGGGCGCATCGTGAGCCCACGCACCGACAGCTACCCACCGCCGTTCAGCGGTTCGCGACCTGTTGGCAACTGCTGGGTCAACACCAACAATGCGCTTGTCAACTTCATTGAGCAACCGAAGAGTCTTGAGAACGGCGCGCTGTGGAACTATGTTGATGCGAATCCGCGTGCGTATGTTTCGCCCATGGATCCAACCGGCCGCGTCCGCAGTTACTCGCTGAGCGCGTTCATCGGCTCCGGCGAAATGTCGTACGAGCGTCGCGCAGACGATTGGTTTGACTTCCCAGATCCGTCGAGCCCAGATTCGCCGGAAGGGTTCCGTGATGGACAGTTCAAGACGGTTGCGATGTCGCAGATTCCGCAGCCATCGCGCACACTCTTCAGCATCACCGAAGAAGATCGTCTCAATCGCCAAGATGGCCAAGGCTACAACTTCATGGGCTGGGTGATTGAAGTGCGGCCACCGACTGGCTCTGGCGGTCTCTGGATCGACACGCCTGCGTTGTGGAACAAGGGCCGCGTGAACATCTCATTCCTTGACGGCTCCATCGATGCGCCAAACATCATGTACGAACAACTGTCGGATGCGATGGCGAACAATCCGATTGGACATGAAGTGACAGAAACCGGCGTTCGACCGGCGTATCGCTTCATGACCTCGATCTTGATGCCAGGCATCATTCGCCCAGAAATTCAGTGAATTTCCAGTGCGGGGATTTTCCAGTGCGGGGACTTTCCAGTGCAGGGAATTTCCAGTGAAGGGATTTTCCATTGCAGGGATCTCACACTGCAGTGACTTCAAAGTGCAGTGACTTCAAAGTGCCGTCATTTCGAAATCTGGTGTCGCGCGCATCCGGCGCGTCATTGCTTCAAAAGTGCGGCAAGTTGCGCATCGTCGAGCGCCGTGATCGCGTTCCACTGACGCTTCTCGTCTTCGGTGAGGTTCGCTTGCGCGACCGTTTCGCCGACAAAGCGCGATGCTTCGCGTGAGGCTGCGAACAACTCCTGCGCCTTCGCCGCGTCGCCCGATTTCACAGCTGCCAAGGCTGCAGCGGCTTGACGCTGCGTCAACAGCGCTTCGATGAGTGGCCGAAACTTCGGTGACTTGCCGGCCGTCAACGCTTCGGCTGGCGCTTCGTACTCTGGCGGTGGCGGTGGATAGCCGCCCGTCGGTCCGTCACAGCCAGCAAGACTGATCACACAAGCGAAACCCGTGCAGACGAGGAGGCCGGTCGCGGTCGACGAATTTGCCATGGCGGAAGAATAACCGATCTCGGTGAAGCATCGAGTGTCGCTCGGTACCCACATGCGCTGCGATTTCTTCAAAAACCTGCATCGAACACTTGTATTCACAGTTGTGCTCTGCAACGCTGCGTTTGAGGACTTTATGAAACACGCCGTCACAGTTGCCTTCGTCATTGCGCTCCTGCCTGCAACTTCCGCGAACGCCGCCAAACATACGATCACGCAATCGGGCTTCACATTTAGCCCGGCGTCGATCACTGTTGCGCCTGGCGACACCGTGCGATTCGTTCGAACCGGTGGAAATCACACCGTGACCAGTGGTGCGAACTGCACTGCCAGCGGCCTGTTCAACGCACCACTGAGTGCAAGTTCCACAAGTTTTGTGTGGACGGTTCCGGCGTCCACCGCTGGCACAACCGTGCCCTACTACTGCATCCCGCATTGCGGTGGCGGCATGGTGGGGCAGATCGTGGTGGTCGCGCCTCCACCGAGCCCTGATATCGATGGCAACGGCTCGGTGAACGCTGCGGATTTGGCTGGGCTCCTTGCAGGCTGGGGCAACAGTGGGCCAACCGATCTTGATCAAAATGGTTCCACTGGCGCATCGGATCTCGCTGTGCTTCTTGCGGCTTGGACTGGATGAGCAACGGCGTCTTGCCGCTTCTCTTGGCAACATGCAACGCATGGATGGCGTGCGCGCTCGTCGCATGTTCGACAACTGTTCCTCGAAGCCAATCCATCGCGACCGCCGACCCCGTTGCATCAAATGATGTTCGCGCAATTCGCCCACTTGATGGCGCTCGCGGATCGCTTGTCGCAGTTGTCTTCATTTCACATGAGTGCCCCATCGCAAATGCGATGGTGCCGGCACTGCGCGAACTGGCCGCCTCTGCGGCGCAACGCGCGGTGACCTTTCATCTCGTGCATTCGTCGATGTGGGTGACAGCGGAAGAGGTCACGCGACATGCGCAAGAATTTACGCTTTCGCCCGATGTTTCGGTACTGGTCGATCCAACGCATGTCTTGGTGCGTCGCGCTGGTGCAACGGTCACGCCCGAAGCAGCGCTCTTCCGACGAGATGGTGATGGCGGCGGCGATCTCATCTATCGCGGCCGCGTGAATGATCTTTATGTCGCGATCGGTCGACGCAGATCAAATGTTGCATCTCACGATTTGCGCAACGCGATGGACGCCGCGATCTCGGGCCGACCCATCGCGACGCCGTTTCCGAGCGCTGTTGGCTGCTTCATCGAAGAAGGGCCTCGTTCCACAGAGGGTCTGCCGTGACGCGCGACCTCGTTCGTCGCGCACGCGAAGCAATCTTGGTGCTGCTCTGTTCGCCGACGATTGCGCTTGCGGAGGCAAATCCGCACTTCCCAAGCGACCCCACTTTGGATGAGGCGAAGTCGCGCGAAGTGTTCATCGCGCGATGTGTCGCATGCCATGGCGCAGATGGATTTGCGCCGCTTCGTTTCAACACAACCGAGGCGATCGTGCGACATCGACAACTCATGCGCGCGCTGCTCGAAGACGGCACGATGCCACCGAGTGATGACACATTGAGCAGTGATTTGAAATCGAGCGTGGTCCCCGCGGGTGACTATGCGCGAGAGCACAACCACACGCAAGATATGCGCGGCGTGATTTCAAACTCCGAACGCTCGCTCCTCCTGGCAGCGCTCGCCAGTCGTGATGTGACAGAACGCACTTTCGCCGGAATCGCCGAGCAGATCGCTCGAGATCGTGCGTTGCATTTCTCGAATCAACCTCGCGGTGCGACACGCATAACCACAACAGCCGCGTACACAGTGCCCGCGTCTGGTGGCATGCACCTCCGCAGCTTCTCCGTCGAGGTTCCGACCGACGCGCCGCGACGCGTGCGTGGCGTGCGCCTTTCTCCGATCGAACACGCAGAGCGTTCGCCGCTGCGCTATCTCGCACTTGCGCCCGATCCGGAGCGCGCTTGGCGTGTGCTCGATGAGCATGGCACAGGCGCAGACGCGATGGGCGATATTGGACGCACACCAAGTGGTGCGCTCGGTGCAGTTTCACGAACCGCGCCCGTCTTCCTTCTGCCAAAGGGCTACGCCTTCGATCTGCCGCGCGGCGATCTGGTACTCGAAGCAACTGTTGAGCCCATTGGGCGTGAAGCGAGCGCTCGTCCGAGTGTTGAGTTCATCGCTGCGGATGAGCGCGATACGCGCACCGTGCGCGCACTTGCGGCGCGTGTTGTTCCGCTGGTTGTCGGCGCAAACACGCGTGTTTCGCGCGTGGTGCATATTGATGTCGCAGCGCATCGCGAACTCGTCGGAGTTGTTGTGAAGGGCGGTGTTTTCCTTCATGGATTTTCTGTGGAAATCATCGCAGCCGACGGATGTCGCACAGAAATTGCACGCTCACGCGACTTTCGTATGAGTTTGGCGCGGCCGCTGATCTTCGATACCCCCTTGCAACTTTCGCAGGGAAGTCGAATCGAAGTGACCTTCGATCTCGACAACACAAGCGCAAATCCGCTGCAGCCATTCGCGCCACCGCGCGAACTCCGAGGCGGGCTTCCGCCAGACGCTGAAGACGCTGCCATCGTGCTGCTGGTCGCGCAATAGCAGTGCTTGCTTGCGACGGGCGCAACGGTACGCGTGCAACTTTTTCGTCACGCGCCAAGGGTTGCCGCCCTCTGTCCTGTTGATCTTGATGAGGTGACAGTGAAGATGATCGGGTCCGCATCGCCCGCCCATCGAAACGGACACCGCCACCTCGGAAACTCCTCTACTCCGCCCCCAGCGCTTCTCTCAGGAGCAACGGACGACTCGCGCAAGCGAGGTGGGAGCGCGGAGACTGCTCGACGACCCACGCGCATTTCGTGGGTTGTCTTGTTTTTGACGCGCGACTTTCATGCGCGCTGCATCAGTCCACTTCTTTGATCTCGTCGGTTGGACGGCTTCCATCAAGCCGCGTCATCGCGGCGCCGCTCGTTGGGTCACGCGGAACTTCGCGAAGGTACTTCGGCACGAGTTCCACAACGGAAGTTGGCTCTCGACCCTCCGCGCGGCGAAAGCGCTCTGCCGCGATCGCGATGCGTGCGCCGTCGCGTTCGCGGACCCCTCTCGCCACCCTCGCAAGCGCGGTACGCAGCGCCGCGGCATGTCCCGCCACGATCGTCGGACCCGGATCGACGAGCGATCGAGGTGGCACCGCAAGCGGCTTCCAGTCGGCCGGATGCTGCTTCATTTCCGCTTCGCGTTCGGCGATCGCTGCCTCGAACAGCGCCTTCATCTCCTGCCGCGTCGACATCACCGCCCAGACGAGCGGCCCCGCGAGAAACGCGACCGTGGGATTGATCTCGCGCGACCCCCCGAGAATGCCGTACGAGTCGTCCAGCCAATGCAGCGCCGGCACGGTCAGCGCGCGTCCATCGCCACCGCCATCGTCGGTGAACATGCGCTCGAGAGTCTCGTCAAGCTCCCATCGAGCGAAGTCGAGCCCGATCGGAACGGGGCCTTCGCCAACCGCAAGCGCAAGCGCCTCCAGTCGATCGAGCGCCTCTCCATCGAAGGCCTGCGGCCACGTGGTCACCAGATTGCGCACGTCCTCCCAGATCCACTTGCGGTCCATGGCAGCAGTGAGCTCCGTCGGCATCGACGGGTTCTCGAGCAGCTGCTCGGTCACACCCCACACAGCCTCGAGATCCTCGACCGCGCGCCGTCCATCACCTCGCTGTGCTGCGTGACGCGCGTCGATCTGGAGCATCGAGGCGATGTCCACGAGAAGCGACCGCGTGGGATTCTGGAAGCGCCACATGAGTTCGGCATCGGGGTCCACGGCCGCCGCATCGGCATCCGGCTCTGCCACGATCCCGAAGAACCTCGCCGTTCGCGCGTCGAACGTACGCGCCGGCACGAACCCAAACGGCTTCCTCACGGCAAGCGCGCGCATCGCGGCGATTTGCGGCTCCGACTCGGCCACGAGCCATGCGCCGATCTTCCACCCCTTCTCGCCGGGGTGGTCCGCGACGATCGCCTCGGCGACGAGGACCGTACGAGGTTCCAAAACCACGCGTCCATCGGCCGCGGCGCGAGTCGCGCCCGCGTCGTCCACAAGTTCCGGTGGAATCGCGATCTCCTCCGCAAGCCACGAGCAGTCGCAGTCGTCGCAGCCGGGGCGCTCGACCCAGAGTGCATCGATGTACTTCGGGAATACCGGTTGTTGTGAAGCATCGAAACGCATTGCGCGCTGCCACCTCTCCTCGCCACTGGTGAGAATCGTTGGCTTGCGGAGAGACAGCACGAGTGCGAA
>JASGCF010000012.1:16341-20810 GCA_030054275.1 Limnohabitans sp.
TCTCCTCGCCACTGGTGAGAATCGTTGGCTTGCGGAGAGACAGCACGAGTGCGAAGCCGAGATACGCGATCACCAGCGCAAACGCGGCACAGAGAAGCAGAACGCCCGCACGATGCATGCGCCGCAGCATGGGGCGTCGATCCAGAGGGTTGGCGGTCGCTAGCATCGCCGAAGCGTACCGCAGAGTGCGCAAGAGAATCACTCGACTTGTCAGTCACGCTACGCCGATAGATGCGCCGTGCTGCGCGAAGTGATTCATCCCTCCGGACCCGTAGTGCTCACGAGTCACCTTCTCGAGCGGGCGGGATTTCGTCACGCCTTCTCCACGCGAATCGGCGGCGTGAGCGCTTCACCGTTTGATGCGATGAATCTCCAAAGTGTTCAGGCGAATGCGCGCATCGGCGAGGGCGAGCCGCGCGATACCGAAGCAAACATCCGCGAGAACCACGCGCGCTTCGCCGTGGCCGCTGGAATTGCGCGCGATGCCGCCGTCGTCGATGTGAGTCAGGTGCACGGCTGCACGGTTGTCGCTGCACGCGACGCGGTGCGCGAACGCGTTCCCGCCGACGCGATCACAAGCGTGCGCGGTGGACACGCGATCCTCATCCGCGTGGCAGACTGTGTGCCCATCCTGCTCGCCGACCCCGCGACGGGCGCGGTCGCCGCTGTGCATGCCGGTTGGCGCGGAGTGGTCGCGGGCATTGTGCCAGCCGCCGTCGAAGCGCTTCGCGCGATCGGCGTCGATCCCGGCAATCTCGTGGCAGCAATCGGGCCCTCGATCTCTGCGCGCCATTTCGAGATCGGCCCCGAAGTCGCTGACGAACTCACGCGCGCCGATCTCGCGTCGTGCGTTGTTGCGCCGGGAATCTACGGCCCGAAGCATCACGCTGATCTCGTACTCGGCGTGCGGCTTCAACTCGAACGCGCGGGCGTCGAGAGCGCAATCATCGACGCCGAGCCGCCGTGCACCTACGCCGACCGCGCGCGATTTCATAGTTTCCGCCGCGACGGCGCACGAAGCGGCAGACTCGCTGCGCTTATTGCTCCGCGCTAGATGCCTTTGCCCGCGCGGGAATATTGCGCGTCCAGCCCGCGGCACCCGACTTCCACAACACACGAATGTGATCGCCGTCGCTTGATAAAGCGTTCACATCGACATCAACAAGCGGCTGCGTTGGATCGACCGGCGTATCGGCCGCAACACCCGAGGCGCTACGCGTCGTCTTTGCACCGGCGATACCGATGGAATCAGCGCGATCCGCTGATGCGCCAGCAAGCGAAACCAGGCGCGAGTTCTCGTCGCGGATCGGAAGTCCGTTCGCGTCAAGTTGCTCGGGTTCGTCGGCAAGCGGCGTGCGCGCACGATCATCGACGCCATCGACGCCAGCGTCATAGATGATCGGTCGCCCGTCGACCAGCGCGTAGTTCCACGGCAACTGCTCGTGTCCATTCGCATCGAGCCGCCAACCAACAAACTGCTCAAGCTCTGCGCGATCCGCGGGAAATCGGCCGTTTGCGCGGCGGAAACGCTCGATCCCGATTGCCGCCGCCGTCGTGTCTTGCATCGCGCGGAGCGCCCACATGACCGAGACCGTACGACCAATCGCGGGCAACATCAGACTGAGCATCGGCCCAGCTGCATCGCGCCGCATTTCGAAGTCGCGATCGACAGCCGTCGCGAGCGCGATCGACTCTTTACGGGAAGGCGACTTCGCCGCTTCCATGTGTGCATCGATGAACGCATCGAGATGCGCCAACACCTCGCGACGACTCGGAAGCACATTCGCTGCAATCGGCCCGCTCAGGAATGCGCTCGTCTGCATCGCTGCCTGTTCGACATTCTGGTCGCGCGCATTCGATGTCATCGGTGCAACTTCACGCATGAAGTCCGCAAACGAGTGTGCGAGGAGCACTCCGTCGCCATCGCCGTCGTCGCTATAGCAACGCTGGATGAGATCAATGACGCCCGTGCGTTCCGCTTCAAAGCCACGCGCCAGATCGAGGTCACCAACGCGCGCGAGTTGCTCGAGTCGCGCAAGTTGTGCATCGCTGAAACTCTCCGCGTGATTTTCAATCGCTGAGACGATCGTCCCGAGCACCAACTGACGAACTCCGGCTTCGACGAGCACATTGATCAGAAAGCCCACTTCGCCCGCGTGTGCCGCCATCATCGACGCGGCCTCGATGTCAACCATGAAGTCATTCGTGCGACCGTCCTGGATCGCAAGCGCGGCGTCTGCGCATATGAGTTTCGCGGTCGAGCGAAGCAGTGCACACTGTGGTAGAAGCGCACTGAGAAGCGTGCCAGAGAACTGACTTGTTTCAGGAGAAAATCTCATCGGCTCGACGAAGAAATACTTCGCGACGCGCTCGTTTTCCCATGCACCCGTTGCGACGCCGACACCGAGTACAGGATGATCCTTCGCCTTCCGCAGACTCTCAATCTGTGGCGCCAATTGCGCCAGATCCGCGCGGATGCGTGCAAGCGCGGCTTTGTCGAAGGTCATCCGTGGAAGATCTTCCTCGATCCGGAGGCGTGCTGCGCCAAACGACGATGAAGGTTCCGCGCTCTCGCTCTCGAGAAAAATGCATCGACCTTCTTCGTTGGAGAGCGTCGCGACATACAAGTCGATCGCTGCACCTTCTGCGCCAGGCTTTGGCATTCGCGCGTTCACGGCAGCAACCGCGTCAAACGAAATCACGGGTTCGCGGAACGAAAGCACGGTTGCGTAGCCAAGATAGAGCGTGACAACAGCGGCCGTTGCAAGCGAACTCCATCGCAAGAACGAGCCCATCGCGCGATCCAGTGCGCCGCGCTTGGCGATCGCGCTCTGTCGAAGCAAGCGCGCGCTGATGTGTGGGTCGCCGTACGCCGCCATCAGGTCGCGGGCCGACTTCCCTGCCGCGAGACCTTCCGCGAAATGTGAAAGCAGTTCGCTCGCGACATCGAGTTGTTCGTCGCGGCGAAGACGCGTGCGCCGAACGATCTCGGCGACGAATCGGCCGATTTCCTCAGGCAAACCTGCAGATGTGATGCGCGCGCGAACGGCGCGCTTCTTCATTCCGAGCATGGCGTGTTCCTTTCAACTCGGCTGTACGCGAGTGTTGTCAGGGATGGACCGAAGCACGCGAAATCAAATCTTGCCAAACCAAGTTTCGCCAAACCAAGTTTCGCCAGACCAAGCGACGCCATCGCCTTCGTGATCTCGCGCCACTGGTCGGTGTCTTCTGCGAGACGCGTTTTCCCAGCCTTTGTGAGCGAGTAATACTTGCGTGGCCGCGTCCCCGATTCGTCCCAGCGCGACTTGATGAGGCCTTTTGCCTCCAGGTTGTAGAGCATTGGATAGACGGTCGACTGCCCGAGATGCAGCGCTTCGCCCTTGGTGCGTCCGAGCGCTTCGACGATGGCGTATCCGTAGAGCTCACCATCTTCAAGCACTTTGAGTACCGCAAGCATGCCTGCGCCGCGAATGAACTGGTCGTCTGCTGCCATGTTGTGTTCCTTCGAAAGGACCTCAGTGATCCGAAAGACGCGCCAAGACTGATACTATGTTCGGCATAGTATGTAACCTTGGTGCACATCACAAGGCAATTTTTCGACATTGCCTTCTCTGTCTGTGCAGCAACCAACTGTCCGAATGCACGCTCGCGATGACGGTGGCGAGCCGTCGGAAATTTTTGTCGTGTTTTTCGAAGTCGCGCATTCGCGCGATATATTCAGGGCCGAGTGGCACGCAACACGGGGGAATCATGAGACCGCAGCAGATACTTGAAATACTGCAAGACCGAAACAACCAAGGGGTTCGACTCCGCTGTACCAGCGGATCGGAGTACACCATCACTGATCTCTTTCAGTGGTGGTTTCAACCAAACGGGAGGGTTCTGACGCTTGTGCTCGACGGTCAGCGAACTGTTCTGATTGATCCCATGCTTGTCGAGAGCGCGGAAACGGTCGCGCGAGACGACGCGGGCCGCGCATGACGATGGAGCTTCGTCGGTGCTGTTTCAAACCGTGGAGATTCGGGTGACCAAGCCAACAATGAACGAGATTTGTCAGATGATCGGGCAACCAACATTTGGGGCAAGGCGTCCAGTGCCGTATCGGCCTGTACGACTCGTCTTTCGAATCGATGACGGCTTGCACTCGTTCAATATTTTTGAACTCGGCCGTGTCGGCATCGCCAAAGATGTTGGCCGATTTCATGTCGTTGCCCCAAGTGGCAAGACAGAGGTCTACTACTACGACGAACTCATTGAGGCGGGGTTCTTAGACGAACTCGATAGCCCGCAAACGCAGAGTGCGCGTGCTTGAGCGCTCGTGATTGGAGCGCTCGCAACCTGCTTCGCAACTTGCTCGCTTTGGTGTACATCGCGCGAAAGGTCGCCGCCGAAGCGGCGACCGCGAAAATTACGACTGCTTCGCAACTTGCTCGCTTTGGTGTACATCGCGCGAAAGGTCGCCGCCGAAG
>JASGCF010000012.1:20910-24391 GCA_030054275.1 Limnohabitans sp.
CTGCTTCGCAACTTGCTCGCTTTGGTGTACATCGCGCGAAAGGTCGCCGCCGAAGCGGCGACCGCGAAAATGCGACCGCCGCCTCGAACGGCGTTGGCCATTGCGAAGCGGCGGTCGTCCATGCGGCTGGAGGTACCCAACTCCCTCCCAAGCCGGTGGGGCAATTTCAGAGCGAGCCTCACAGCGAATCTCGTACCAACCCGCAAAGCGGTTTGTTCGCGTGCATTCGTCGGACGCGCGCGATCGATCGCTGCCGCATCGCGTCACATGCTTCCCAAACTGCCTGCATGGCAGCCCGAACTTCTCGCACACTGCTCACTCTTGGAAGTGCTGGATCAACGCAGCGCACGCCTCATCACATGCTTTCGCCGCGGCATCACCGCCTTGATTCGTCGCGGCCAACACCGCGAATCCCTTCTCCGGTGAGAGCCACGCGACGCAGTACCAAAGCGTGTTCGATCCAGCGTGCATCAAAACCGCGCCGCCCCACGGTCGCTCCGCCGTACGCCAACCGAGCGCTTCGAACGGTGCTTCCTGGTGTTTGCGATGGAGCGTTTGCAGTTCGCGCGCGGCACCAACGAGCGGTTTCGGTGGCTCGGCGCCAAGATGAAACGCGACGAACTTTGCCCAGTCGCCAAGCGGCATCGCAAGTGTGCCCGCAGGCGCGATCGCGTTGGGATTATCAATGTCGCGCACGACGCCTGCTTCGGTGTGACCTTTCGGTGACGATGGGTTCGTACGCAACGGAGGCCCGAAGCACGCGCGTGTGATCCCGAGCGGCAGCAGCACACGATCTGTCAGCAGCGTTTCGTAGGCGACCGATGCAGTAGGTTTTCCGTCGGCATCTTTCTCTCCACGCAGTGACGCGATCTCAAGCATACGACCCGCAATCGCGTAGCCCTGATTGGAGTATGCGTGCTTACCGCGCTCTCCGGGCTTCATGGCGAGAAGTCCACGCACGAACTGTGCGCGACACTCGATCGGCGGAAGTTCGCACGAAAATGCTGCAGTCCAAATCGCGGGTGGTGGATTCGACGGCGCACCACCGCGGTGGCGAAGGAGATCTTCGAGCGTCACAGCGCGCCATGCTTCGTGCAGGTCGGGCGCGTCGATTGAGAGCAACTCACCGATGGTGGTCCTCCATGCGATGACGCCATCTGCGACCAACGCAGCAGCCAGCGTCGCTGTGAATGCCTTCGTACACGAGCCAAGATGCATCGCATCGTCGACGGTGATGGCCGCGTCTTCCGTCGCGGCGCGCGCGCCCGCTGCCGCGAGTATCGGCTCGCCTTCGCGTGGAACGATCGCAACAACAATCCCAGGCAACTCTCCTGCCTCGCGCGCTTTCTCGGCGATCAATGTGATCGACGCGATCGACGCAGGATCGCTCGCGCGCGCGCCCACCGTCGTCTCCCCTTTCGGTGCAGACTGCGACGACGCGTCTGGTCCAACCGACTGCGCCATCACAGCGCATGAAAGTAGAAGGGCGAGCGGCAAAGTTCGGATGTATGAAGTCACGCAAGCGTTCATGCAGCGCAGCGTATGCTGCGGCCGTGCCACCGGAAACCGTTCCACCGCTCACCATGAAGCCGTCCGCGCGTGAACAGGCCGACGGCGTCGTGCGCATCGGCGCGCGTGCGCTTCTTCGTTACGCACGCGATACGGACGGCACCGCATTCATGGCCATGCTGTCGCGTTCGCGCGAACATCTCGCGCCGTGGATGCCGCGCACCGCGCGTGGCAGCGAACCCTCATTCGGCAAGCGCTTCGCGCGCATGCTGCGACCCGAGTGCGAGTCGCGTGGACGCCTGCGTCTCCTCGTCTGCGCGCGCGACGACGCTCGCATGGTGGGCGTTGTGAGTCTTGGCGGCATCAGCGAATGGCCGAGCCTCGATTGCCACATCGGCTACTGGCTTGCGGCTGGCGAACCTGGCAAGGGCCTCATGCGCGACGCGGTGGCGGCGCTTGTTGATCACGCGTTTGAAGAGCGCGGGCTTCATCGCATCGCGGCGAACATCATTCCCCACAACAATCGCTCGATCGCACTTGTGCGCGCGCTTGGCTTCACCCGCGAGGGCGTGCTGCGCGGTCTGATTGAAATCGACGGCGCGTGGCGCGACCACGAGTGTTGGTCGGTGCTTTCGACCGAGTGGCGTGGTGGTGTGCTCGATCGGAGCCGCGGCGCGGAGTCGAAACGCAGCACAGCCAGCGCGGCGCGCGCACGCGGTCGACGCAGATAACGCGGAATCGCCAACCCCCCTCGGGGTACTTCGGGCGGAATAACTTCAAGAGTCCACGCTGTTCGCGCGTGAACCCTGCATTCCTCAGCGCGCTTGCGAAGTCGGCTCACGCGTGGCTTGCGGGCGACCGATCTTTGCTCTACCCTTCGCGACCCGTCGTGGGCTGTTCGCGCGGGAAACAACACAACGGGCCTGTAGCTCAATTGGGAGAGCGCTTCCATGGCATGGAAGAGGTCGTCGGTTCGAGCCCGATCAGGTCCACCTTTGAGAACGCCGCAAGTTTCGTACTTGCGGCGTTGTCGTTTTGAGCGCATGAGCGCGCCCGCGCTTCTCGCGAACGCTTGAGCGGAGTGGCAGAACCCGTCATCAACATCGGTCGTCAGCACGGTCGTCAGCACCGGCGTTGCCAGTCGACTGAACCACACGAAGGCACGAACGGACGGATCGTCGAGGTCCCAAAACCCTGCCTGCGCGCGTCGTTACATTCCGAAACATGGACACCACCACACAAGAGCAGATCCGTCAACTTCAAGCGAGCGTCCGTCACCAGCGCTACGCGATCCTCAGTCTCTCCGCGGTCGTGTCCATCGGCGTACTTTCCGCCGCCACACGACCCGTCAGCGATGCGACCTTCGACAAAGTCACGTGCAAAGAGTGGGTCGTCGTCGACAAGGATGGGAAGCCCAGGATCGGCGCGAAGACGCTCGACAACGGCAAGGCGGATGTGACCTGGTACGACAAAGACCAGAAACCGCGGATCATCGCGGCGACGCTTGCCAGCGGCGACGCGGCCGTTCAGTGGCTCGACAAGGACGCGAAGCAGCGGATCTCGGCATTGACGCTCGCGAGCGGCGCGGCCGGTGTCGCTTGGATGGACAAGGACGGGACTGCGCGAATCGGCGCGACGACGGATGCTGATGGCGAGGCGGGCGTCCAGTGGCTCGACAAGGCCCAGAAGCCGCGGATCTCCGCGAAAACGAAAGCGGACGGCTCCGTCGTCTTCCCCACGCAAGACGGCGAGTAACCTCGATCAAGCGCGCCACGGCAAGCGACCAAAAGAGGCCCTGCGCGCCGCATTCCGGGATGGTGGCGGACTCAATTGACGGAACTTGAAGGGCGTACACGAAGGCTGTAGAAGGCTGTAGAAGGCTGTACTCGACATTTTCTGTTTCCTCTTGCAGGTGCCGCTCGTTACTTTGGGTTGAGCGTCTCCGTCCCGAGAGGAACACACCATGTCGAAC
>JASGCF010000013.1:0-5615 GCA_030054275.1 Limnohabitans sp.
CGACGAACTTGAGTGGGATCTGAAGGTCTATGTTGCGCTGAACGGTGCGCTCCATGATGCTGCGATTACCGCGTGGGGTCTGAAGGGCTATTACGACGCAGCGCGGCCGATTACGGCGATCCGCACCATGATGCAGCGCGGCCAGTGCTCGAATCCCAAACTGCCGTCGTACAACATCAACGGCACCCACCTCATCCCGGGCCACATCGAATTGATCACCGCTGCAACCACAGCGCCGGGGCAGCGCCACGAGGATCTCGCGGGCTACGAAGGCCAGATTGCCGTCAAGTCGTGGCCGGGCGCTCCGGCGATTCCAGCCACCCAGTACACCGGCGTCCAGTGGATGCTTGGCGGCGCTTGGGTTCCGTACCAGCGCCCAACTTTCGTCTCGCCACCATTTGCGGGCTATGTGTCGGGTCACTCGACCTACAGCCGCACCGCTGCGGAAGTGATGACGCGCATCACCGGCAGCGAGTACTTCCCGGGCGGCATGGGCATCTTCACCTGTACGCAGAACCAGTTCCTCGTCTTCGAAGATGGTCCGTCGCAGACCTTCGACTTTCAGTGGGCGACCTACTACGACGCCGCCGACAACTCCGGCCAGTCGCGCATCCTCGGCGGCATCCACCCGTACTTCGACGATTACCCAGGCCGCATGCTCGGAGCGCAGATTGGTGTGAAGGCGTTTGCCCGCGCAGAAGAACTCTTCGTTCCGATCAACAACTGCCCAGCCGATTTTGACAACGACGGCACCGTAGGCGCCAGCGATCTCTCGCTCGTCCTCGCGAACTGGGGTGCTGCGGCTGCGGCCTACGACCTTGACGCGGACGGCACGATCGGCGCAAGTGATCTCTCGCTTCTGCTCGCTGCGTGGGGTTCATGCCCGTGATCAAAGTGTTGTCGAAGTGGGTTGAGACATCGCGAAGATCCGCGTACGCAATGTCCGCACTCTAAAAACCCACGCTCTAAAAACCCACGCTCTAAAAACCCACGCTCTCAAGTCGAAAACTTGGGCGCGGGTTTTCGTTGAAGTGTGCGGTGCTTCGAGAGCAATGCTGATGAGACTTCAGCAAGCGCTCGGTTCCGCTGCCACTTCGTGCAAGATGCGACCAGCGACCATGGTCATCGTGGCACGACCGCGCACGCTCCAGCCATCGAACGGGCAGTTGCGGCTCTTTGACGCGAACTTCGACGCGTCGATCGTCCATGCCATGTTCGGGTCGATCACGGTGATATCTGCGGCAGCGCCCTCCGCAAGTGAGCCGATGCCGCAACGGTCGAGACCGCACAACTTCGCCGGCGCGTGCGTGAGTAGCTCGATCAACCGTGGCCAACCGATGACGCCATCTTCGACGAGTGCCCTCGCGTACAGGGGCAGTGCGCAATCGAGTCCGATGATGCCGAATGGCGCGCTTGCGAAATCGCGGGCTTTTTCCGCCGTCGTGTGCGGCGCGTGATCTGTGGCAAGCACATCGATGGTGCCATCCGCGATGGCGTCCTTCAATTGTGCGATGTCGCGCTTCGTGCGTAGCGGGGGATTCATCTTCGCCTGCGTGTTGTAGCCCTCGCACGCGTCATCGGTGAGCAACAGATGATGCGGACTCGCCTCACCTGAGACAGGATTTCCCTCCGCGCGTGCGCGTCGCAGGATGGCAGCAGTTTCGCCCGAAGAGATGTGTTGTGCGTGGTATCGCGCGCCGATCGACTTGTTGAGGCGCACATCTCGCTCGACAATGATCTCTTCCGCTTCGCGAGGCCATGGCAGAAGGCCCAGTCGTGTGGCCACCGCACCCTCGTGCATCACACCGCCTTCAGACAGATGATGGTCTTGACAGTGCTGCATGAACGACACGCCAAGGGACGAGCACACTTCAAGCACGCGACGCATGATGACGGGATGCATGATGCACTCGCCATCGTCTGAAAATGCAACGGCGCCAGCAGCGCGCATCGATTGCATCGGCGCGAGTTGCTCACCCTTGCGTCCGACGGTGGCTGCTGCCACCACAAAGACGCGCGCTTGACGCGCCTCTTGAGCAGCGTGTTGCACATAGCGCACCGTGGTTGCAGTATCGATGGCCGGTGTTGTGTTTGGCATGCAACAGACGGTGGTGAATCCGCCCGCCACTGCAGAGCGCGTCCCCGTGAGAATTGTTTCCTTCGCCTCGCCGCCTGGCTCGCGCAGATGAACATGCGGATCAACAAGTCCTGGCGCCACGATCGACCCACCGCAATCGATGACGCGTGCGTCAGACGGTGCATCGATGCGACGCCCAACCGACACGCGCGCGATCTTCCCATCGATCACCAACACATCGCCCTCACCGTCGATCGATCGGGTTGGATCGATGATGCGGCCGTGCGTCAAGAGCACTGCGCTGGATGGATGTGTCGTCACGGTTGTGCTGCTCCGCTCTCAGCGGCTGGGGAGGCTGGGGCCGCCGGGGTCATCTGCGTGTCCGGCGCGCTTGGCATTTCTTGTTCAGCAGGAAGTGGCTCGACCGGTTTCTCGAGTCCGCCGCTTGGCAAGATCACAGCGTCCGCGATGAAGATCACGCGCTTCTCTGGTTGTGTGATTGCATCGATCTCCGCCTGTGATTTGCCTGCATCCGCCGCGAGATGCTTCAACATGTCGACCGAATGCGTTTCGACGATGACTTGGCCAATCGCGTGCGCGCGACGGCCGGTGCAATTGCGCGGCACAAAGAAGGCGTGATCCTTGTTCATGACGAGGATCGTGTAGTCCTTGCCGTCCGTGCCTTCCTCAGAAAACTGAAGCCAGCAGCCCATGGTCTTGCACACATCACTCACCGTGCCGTTGAGGGCGACAAGTTGTCCGCTGTCTGCGTAGGCGGCGGCCGATTCTGGCGTGACTTCTGGATGTTCCTCTGTGTTGGTCTCGACAAGCACGCCGTACACGCTCCAACCGCGATCTGCGGAGGCTTGCGCAGTGGTGGGCTTTTGGCAGGACGCGAGGACAGAGAAGGGAACCGCCACGAGGGCAGTGCGAAGAGCGAAAGTGCGGATCAACATAGGCACGATGATAAAGGCAACAGGAGTTGCGTTGGTTCGCTGCAGAGGGGATGAAAAAGCACAACGCTCGGCGCGGGGCCGAGCGTTGCGATGTGGTCTGATCAGACGATCAGCAGTTGTGGGGTGCACACTTCGAGAAGTCCGAAGTGCGTACGAACCCACAATTCTGCATCACTTCTGCGACGCGGTGCAGGCAGCCTTGCTGGCGCAGCAACCGGACTTCGTCTCAGCGCTGACAGCGCCTGGAGCCGACTTGGTTGCGGTGCACTCGGTCTTGGCCGAGCAGCAGCCCGACTTCTCGGTGCTGACTGCGCCCGGGGCAGCCTTCGCGGCGGTGCACTCGGTCTTGGCCGAGCAGCACTCCGCCTTCTTCGTTCCAACGGCGCCTGGAGCAGCGGTGTTCTGCGAGCTGCTGCAACCAGCGAGGAGGGCGACGGAGAGAGCGGCGAGGGTAGCGATGGTCTTCATTGGTGAGGACTCCTTTCAAAGTGGTCCGCGTGTGACGGACTGACATTCCCGCGACACGCGGGTGTTTGCGGTGGACGGTCGCCACATGGCGAACCGTTGTGACGGGGCGGTGGCATCGGCCAAAGCCGCCGCGGCACTTCAGGAAGCGCGAGTGTACCGAGGCTTCCGGTGTTGGTTCTAGTCAACTTACGACTTTTGGGACGAAGAGTCCGCCTACATTGGGGGTCCGTGAACCCGCAGTCGCCCAATTCCGACGATCCGCTTCGACGCGAGGAAGGTCCCATTTCGGATTCCACGCAATCTCCTGCAATCGCGCCATCAGACCCGTTTGCTCCGCCAGCGAATGAGGAAACGCGCAGCGAGCGGCTCGGGCGTTTGCTGCGAAAGGCGCGCGCCCTTCCCGATGTGGCGGGCGTCTACCTCATGAAGGACGCCGCGGGAACCGTGCTCTATGTCGGTAAGGCGTCGGTTTTACCAAACCGCGTCGCGAGTTACTTCATTCCATCGGCGGACCTTGGGTTTCGGAAGCAGCCGATGCTCGATGTCGTGATCGATTTCGATTTCATTCCCTGCGAGGGCGAATGGGAAGCGCTCTTGATGGAGGCGCGGCTTGTCAAAGACATCCACCCGCCATTCAACGATCGGCTGCAAGACGACAAGACCTTTCCGTACCTCGCCGTCACCATGCGCGATGATTTCCCCGGCGTGTACATCACACGCAATCCCGGAGACGAGCGGTTTCGTGGCGCAAAACTCTTCGGGCCGTTTGTCTCGGTCGGGTCGTTGCGGCATGCCATGCAATTGTTGCAGCGCGTCTTCAAGTATCGCACCTGCGAACTTGAAATCATGGATGGCGACCCGAAAAACCGGCTGTTTCGGCCGTGTCTCCTTGCTGCCATCAACCAGTGCACCGCGCCTTGTGCTGCGCGTATTCCGAAAGAGGAGTATCGCGCCGACATCGATCGCTTCCTGCGATTTGTTGGATCGAAGCGCAGCGCCATGCTTCGTGAGATGCGCGAAGAAATGGACGCCGCGAGTCGGGCGCTTGAGTTTGAGCGTGCTGCTGTGTTGCGGGATCAAATCAAAGCGATCGAGAAACTCGACGAGCGCGAGACTCGCAACAGTCGCGATGACGACGGGGAGTTCGATTGGCAACCAGAAGCGACAGGATTTGTGCAAGATCCTGCTGCAGGTGCGCGAAGTCTCGCGCGTGCGCTCGGGCTTGACTCGCAGATTCGTTGCATGGAAGCCATCGACATCGCACACTTGCGCGGCGGTGAGACGGTCGCGTCCAAGGTCTGTTTCATCGACGGAAAACCCTTCAAAGAGGGCTATCGTCGCTATCGCATCACGACGGTGACCAACGACGACTACAGCGCCATGCGTGAAGTGGTGAGTCGTCGATATCGCGATGCTGGTGATGGCGAAGAGTTGTATCCCGATCTCATCCTGATCGACGGCGGCATCGGGCAACTTCGTGCAGCCATGGACGCGTTCGCACAGTTGCGCGTGCAGCCGCCGCGGGTGATTTCGCTCGCGAAGCGAGAAGAGTTGATCTACACCACCGAGGCTAGCGAGCCGATTCGACTTGGACGCGAGCATCTCGGGCTCAAACTCTGTCAAGCGATTCGCGATGAAGCCCACCGGTTCGCGCAGCACTATCACCATCTCCTGCGTGAGAAGAGTTTGCTTGGCGAAACAGCGCGGAAGGTGCGAAAGAAGCGGGCGATAGATCGGTTGCAACACGAGCGCGACGCGCAGATCCCGCATGCTTCTCGCGACGGGGCCGACAACTCCGACAACTCCGACAACGACGACGGTGGAGAAGCGTGATGTCGCTTCCTGCGTATGCGACGAAGCGTGGAAGGGAGTTGGAAATTCGCGTGAAGGCGGTTCCAGGAGCGAAGCGTGACGAGATAGCGGGGGCTCTCGGCGATCGCCTGAAGGTCCGAATTTCTCAGCCACCAGAAGGGGGCCGAGCAAATGAGGCGATTCGCGCACTGCTCGCACACACGCTCGGCCTGCCGTTGCGAAGCATTTCGCTCGTCTCTGGCGCAGCATCTCCAATGAAAGTATTTCTGGTTACTGGCGTCGGTGATGGCGACGACGATGGC
>JASGCF010000013.1:5715-12771 GCA_030054275.1 Limnohabitans sp.
GAGGCGTCGCCGGGTTGTGAGGCGTCGCCGGGTTGCGAGGCTTCGCACGCATCATCACAGATCTCAACGCATGTGCACGAAGCGTTGGGGCGCGATGATTGCGCGCATCATGCGATGCACCAGCACGGAAACGGTGTGCGGCATCGTCACGCAAATCCACATCTCGCGTTTTCCCGAATCACTCCGAACAGCACTCCGCATGCGGCTGTTGCTGACGAGGACAGTATCGTCGACTGCACATGTCATGTGCATGTCACAGCACCCGATGACGATGCGGAGCGTCGCGCGCTGTCGCAGCCAACGGTTCCAACGTTTCCGTTGGTTGCTCGCAGCATCGAATCATGGATCGCAGCCGCGAAGCGACCCACTGAGGAAGCGCCGCCAGCGCGCCCGCCGAATTGCCATGGTGCGCCTCGATTTGAGCGCGTCTTGATTGCAGCAACTGAACTCCTCGTGTGAGGCACCGCATCAGTGGTCTTCCGCTGTCCGCATGCCTTGCCTCGGAGTCTCTATGCAACGAACGCAGTCTCGTTGGCCGCGCGGTTCGCGCCTCACGATGCCGACATTCCCACGCGCGCCTCTCACCATCACGATGGTCGTGGGATGTCACGCCTTGTTCGCATGTCAAACCTATGAACGACGACCATTGGACCTCGCGGCGCATCGCGACGCGTTCGTCGTTCGCGAGACGCAGTCAGAGGCGGTGCGTGAGATGTTGTCTCGCGCTCCCGCGGATTCGCAGTCGCGCGTTTCGCTTGAGGTCGCGGAGGAACTCGCACTCCTTCTTCACCCGCAACTTCGGCTCGCGCGGTGGCGGGCGGGTGTCGCGCAAGCGACCCGCGACAACGCTGGTTTGTGGGCAGACCCCTCACTCGGCTTTGATCTCACCAAGATTTTGGAGGGACCGAGCGCAGGTTGGGAACTTCTTGGAAGTGTCGGACTCACGCTTCCAGTTTCGGGTCGCCTTTCACGCGCGAAAGACGCTGCACAAGCGCTGCTTGAAGTCGAATCGCTGCGTATCGCAGCGCTGGAGTGGGAGACGCGCGCAACGACTCGGCGCGCGTACATCGTGTGGGCAGCAGCGCACGCGCGTAGCGAAGAGATGCGCATCTACGCAGAGCGTCTTGCGCGCATCGTTGAACTTGTGGCCATGCTCGAATCACGCGGCGAAATTGCGCGCATCGAAGCGCGACTCTTCCGCATGGAAGCGATCGCAACGCAGGCAGCGTTGATCGACCTTGACGCGCGGCGCACGCAGTCCCGCACTGCGCTCCTGCGAGAACTCGGTTTGTCTCCCGCCGCGCCGCTGGCGTTTGATCCGGCTGTGTTGTTGCAAAGTACGCAGCGTTCTTCCTGTGAAGATGGCACCTCGCACCCGCGCATCGCGCTCGCAGCGGCCGAGTACGAAGCCGCAGAGCGAGCGCTCGCGCTTGAGATCGAGCGTCAGTTCCCTGATCTTCAGATTGGACCAGGCTACGGTGAACAAGACGGCGATCGGCAGTTCGTACTTGGTCTTGGAATCACACTCCCGTTGTGGAACGCGAATCGACAAGCGATTGGTGAGCGTGCGGCAGAGCGTGAAGTTGCGCGTGTTGCCGCGGAAATCGCGGTGGAATCGTTGGTGATTGAGCGTGCAGTTCAACAGACCGATCTCGCAGCGCTACAGGCGCAATACGACTTGCAGATGCACGAAGTCATCCCGATGGTTGACGCACAGTCGGCTGATGTGCGCCGTTTGGCGGAGCTCGGCGGCGAGGTCAACGCGTTGATCCTGCTCGATAGTTTGAAGCGTGGGCGCGACGCGCAGTTGGGGCTTGTCGACGCAGCGGAATCGCTACGACAGGCGGAAATCCGTTGGGACGCACTTTGCGGACCAACTGTTGCATCTTCAGAGACATCAGCGCAGAAATTGGAGACCACGCCATGACAACCGTCTTGCGTTTATTCGTTGTTTCAGCGTTCGCCGCCGCATGCTGCGCGGTCGGATGCTCTCGATCAGAGAACGGATCGACCACAGAGGGCGCATCGGCTGACAAGGCGCCTCGCATGGCTAGTGCTGAGAAAGCGCCAGCGATCACGAATCGCGTCGATATTCCGTCGGCCGTTCGACAAAATCTCGGAATCACATTCTCCAAGGTTGAGTCGCGTCGCGTCGCGCAAACACTGCGTTTTCCTGGCGCCTTTGAGTTGCTGCCCACTGCAACGCGTGAGTACCGCGCGCCGCTCGCTGGACGCGTGGAATTGAAAGTGGCCGAGTCGATGTTGGTTGCGCCCGGCGACATCTTGTTCGAACTTGATGCGCCGGATTGGCGCACGCTTGCCGAGGAAATCGCAGCGACCGAGGCCAAAGTCGCATCCATGGGACCGCTGCGCCAAGCACACCGCGTGCACGAAGCGAGTCTCGGACGAAAGGTCGAACTGTGGAAAGCGCGACTCGTGCAGTTAGAAGAGATTCGCGCAGCGGGCGGCGGAACTGCGCGCGAAACACACGAGACGCGCGCGACACTCGTAGCGACCGAGGCTGAGTTGGCAGATGTGATGGAGAAAGATGCAGCGCTTGATGCAGAGCAGAAAATGGCCGAGGCGACGCTTCGCGCGCTGCGCGCTCGGCAGGAAGCGATCGCGCGTGCTGCTGGCGGAGAGGTGAGTGCCTCTGGTGAACTTGTCGTGCGTGCTGTCGAGGCGGCGGTTGTTGCTTCGATACACGCGCCGAATGGCGCCATCCTTGAACGCGGTGCGGATGTTGTCGAGACAGTGCGCCGTGACGCGGTTCGCTTCCGCGCTCGCGCGCTGCAAAGTGATCTCGCACGAATACACGAAGGTGCAAAGGTACGCGTAGTTTCCGCGTCCGATCCAGCGCAGTCTCTCGAGGGGACGCTCGCCATCTCACCAGTTGCAGATCCGCTCTCGCGCACAGTTGAAGTGCTTGTTGCATTTGATCCGGCTCAAATTGTGCAAGCAGCATGGGATCGAGCTGGCGTTGCAGCGTCTGTCGAAGTCACGCTCGCTGGAGGTGCTGAGGAACTTGCCATTCCAACGAGTGCCATCGTGCGCGATGGAACTGTGTCTGTGATTTTTCGACGCGATCCAGCAAACGCTGACAAAGTCATTCGGATGGAGGCAGATCTTGGTGTTTCTGATGGTCGTTGGACTGTGATTCAAAGTGGTGTCAAGCAGGGCGACGAGATTGTGATCGGCGGCAACTATCAACTCATGCTCGCAACGAGCGGATCGGCACCCAAGGGCGGCCACTTCCACTCGGACGGCACCTACCACGAGGGTGAGGACTGATGTTCGCGCGCGCCATTGCATTCTCGATCAAGAACGCCACGCTCGTGGTAGCGTTCGCTGGACTCGTGCTGTTGTTTGCTGGGCTTCGCGCACGCGATCTTCCGGTCGATGTCTTTCCAGAACTCAATGCTCCAACGGTTGTGGTGATGACCGAGTCCGGCGGTCTCGCAGCGGACGAGGTCGAGCAGTTTGTGACCTTTCCAATTGAGACTTCGGTGAACGGTCTGCCTGGTACTCGACGCGTGCGTTCGTCAAGCACCACGGGACTTTCGATTGTTTGGGTCGAGTTTGACTGGGGCATCGACATCTATCGCGCGCGGCAGCAAGTCTCGGAGCGACTCTCGACGGTGCGCGAGCAACTTCCCGCAGATGCACACGCTGAAATCACGCCTGTCACAAGTTTGACTGGTGAAATCATGCTGTTTGCGCTTTCCTCGCCGAACAGTGATGTCTCGCCGATGGAGCTCCGAGCATTCGCAGAGTTTGAGTTGCGTCGACAGATTCTCGCTGTTCCTGGCATCGCCCAAGTGGTAGCGATTGGTGGCGAACTTCCCGAGTATCGCATCGATGTGCGTCAGGATCGGCTTGCGCTTTTGGGCGTGTCCATCGATGAAGTCACCGAGGCTGCGCGCGCTGCGCACAGCACCGCGACAGCAGGCTACATGGACAATGTCGGAAGTCAGGAACTTCCCATTCGCCAAGTTGCGCGAGTGACGAATGTCGATGACATTCGGCGCACGCTGATTGCCCTGCGCGGTGGAACGCCTGTGACGATCGGTGATGTGGCAGAAGTACGCCTCGCGCCAGCACGAAAGCGGGGAACTGCAGCAGATCGCGGGATTTCTGCGGTCGTGGTGAGCGTGCAGAAGTCCCCAGGAACAAACACGCTTCAGTTGACAACGCAGATTGACCGCGTCTTGGATGCAGCAGTGGCGTCCATGCCAAAGGGCATGGTGCTGAACCGTGATCCATTTCGCGCGTCTCGGTTTATCGAGCGCTCAGTCAACAATGTCGTGCGAGTCTTGGTTGAGGCTTGCATCATCGTTGCGATCATCCTTGTGCTCTTCCTCATGAATATGCGGGCAACCATCGTGACGCTCACAGCGTTGCCACTGTCGCTTGCGGTTGGCGCGTTGGTGCTTTGGGCATGGGGACTTTCGATCAATGTGATGACCCTTGGTGGACTTGCCATTGCGATTGGCGAATTGGTGGATGACGCCATCATCGATGTTGAGAATGTGCTGCGTCGGTTGCGGGAGAATGCAGCGCTCGCAACTGCGGCGCGAAAGCCGATTCCCGAAGTGATCTACGCGGCAAGCAACGAGATTCGTTCCTCAGTCGTTTTCGCGACCGTCATCATTTGCATGGTGTTCGTGCCGCTGCTCTTCCTTGGGGGACTCGAGGGCCGCTTCTTCCAACCCCTTGGTATTGCGTACATCGTGTCGATTCTCGCGTCACTCGTGGTGGCGCTCACCGTCACGCCCGCGCTGTGTCGCCTTCTCTTTGCACGAAAGATCGGCGGCGGCTCGCACGGCGACACGCCGCTCGTTCGCTTGCTCAAACGCGCGTATCTGCCGCTGCTCACCGCCAGTTTGCGTCGGCGCGGCGCAGTGCTCACGGCGGCCGGTGCGTTGACGGCGGCATCGCTCCTTTTGCTTTCCACCTTCGGAACATCGTTTTTACCTACCTTCAAAGAGGGCACATTCACTGTCTTCCTGATGGCGCCACCGGGAACATCGCTTGGGGAAAGTGATCGTTTGGCGCGCGGGGTTGAGGCGCGCTTGGTCGATATCAGAGGGGTCCAAAGTGTGACGCGGCGTACGGGCCGTGCCGAACGCGACGAGCACGCCGAGCCTGTTTCGAGTTCGGAGATCGAAGTGACGCTCGCAGAGGGCGGCGATGCGGCGTACATCCGCGCCGAGATCGACCGCATCATCGGGAATATTCCTGGGATCAGCGTGATGGTCGGTCAGCCGATTGAGCATCGACTTGATCACATCATGTCGGGCACGCCTGCAGCCATCGCGATCAATGTCTTCGGCGAGGATCTCGCAACCTTGCGCGTTGTTGCGAAAGAAGTTGAAACCGCGTTGAAGGCCATTCCAGGAACCCGCGATGTCAACGCCAATCGCGAGGTCATGGTGACATCACTTCCGATTCGATATCGCGCGCAAGATCTCGCGGCGGCCGGCCTCACGCCTGCGTCGGCGGCGTCGCAAGTGCGCGCTGCGCTGTACGGTGAGAAGGTCGCGGAAGTGAACGACGGGGTGCGCAGATACGACATGGTTGTTCGCTTGGCAGACGATGAGCGCGAGCGTGTCGACCAAGTGATGGACCTTTTGTTGCGTGGCGAGAGCGGTGCGATGGTGCGGCTTCGTGAAGTTGCAGACATCGGACCCGAGCGCACAAGCAACTTGATTGCGCGCGAGAACGCGCAGCGGAAGGCTGTCGTCTCAACGAACATTCTCGATGGGTACAACCTCGGAGATCTCGTCAGGGAGGTGCGCGCCAAAGTGGACCCGATCGTCGCGCAGGCGGGTTGTACCGTCGATTACGGAGGTCAATTCGAAGCGCAGCAATCGGCAAGTCGAACCATGTATGTGATGGGAGCGATCGTCGCGGTGCTGATGTTCTTTCTGCTGCAACTTTCGACTGGTTCCGCACGCACAGCCATTCTGGTGATGCTGAATCTTCCGCTCGCCCTGATCGGTGGAATCGCTGCGATCTATCTCTCCGAAGCATCGCCGTGGCAAAATGCGCTGGCACTTGTCGGCGTCGGCGGGATGTATGTCGCACCGGTGGTTTCGATTGCGAGTCTTGTTGGCTTTGTCACGCTGTTTGGAATCGCTGTGCGCAACGGCATTCTGCTCGTCAATCACTACGAACATCTCGAAAAGGTCGAAGGATGTTCGCGCGGCGAAGCAATCGTGCGCGGTTCCTTGGAGCGATTGGTTCCGATTCTGATGACTGCACTGACCGCTGCACTTGGACTTCTTCCGCTCGCGCTTGCAGCGGGAAAGCCTGGCAGCGAGTTGCTCGCGCCGCTTGCAACGGTTGTACTCGGCGGATTACTCACATCAACCTTCCTGAATCTCTTCGTACTTCCTGCGGGCTATGCGCTCGCGTTCCGAGTCCCCAAGTTCGAGCGAATGTAAGTCGCACGGACGCATTTACTGGAGCAATCTATGTCTATCGAACGCAACTACCTTCGTCTCACTGCAACCTTTGTCGCAGCCACTGCACTCTGCGCATGGAGCGCGGGCTGTGGTGAGAGTTCGAACGGAAACTCAGCCGCGCATACGCATGCGTCTGGTGAGCATGACCACGATCACGATCATGATCATGACCACGCACACGAGAAAGAAATGGCTGAGGACGGCCACGGTGCGACCGTCGAACTTGGCGAGAAGGCAGTTGGCGAGTTTCAAGTCAAAGCATCGCGCGATGGCGATGTGAAGGCGGGCGCAGAGCTCCCGGTCGACATTTGGATCACGGGTGGGCCAAAGGTGGTGGCGGTGCGCTTCTGGATTGGCACTGAAGACGCGAAGGGTTCGATGAAGGCAAAGGCTGAACTCGAAAGGGACAACTGGCACACGCACGGCGAAGTGCCATCGCCAATGCCGACTGGTTCCATGCTTTGGATCGAGATCGAAGCGGAGGGTGGTCTGAAGACGGTCGCAAACTTTGATCTCAAGATGTGAGTCTTCGTCTGCGGGCGATGACCTGATGTAACGCACGAGGGGGATGAACAACGGCAATGAACAA
>JASGCF010000013.1:12871-14959 GCA_030054275.1 Limnohabitans sp.
GGGCAATGAACAAGGGCGCGCCAAACTTCCGGCGCGCCCTTGTTCGTGATGTGATGCACTTTTCTCTGTCGTGCGAACGAAGCGAATTTCTGCTGCTTACGCAGGCGTTGGCATCACGCCACCGAGTCCCGTTTCCGGTTCATCGCTTGGGCGTGCTTCAGGCTTCGTCTCTGGAATTTTTGCACGCGATGACTCTGCAGCGAGCAGGTCCGCAACGGTTGGCTTCCCGATGGATTCGCCGCGCATCAAACGATCAACATCGTCTCGTTGGAGCGTTTCATACTTGAGCAACGCCTCGGCAACCGCGACAACCTTCTCCCAGTTCTGTTCAAGCAGATGGCGCGCACTCTCGTACGCCTCGTCTGAGATTCGTCGCACTTCCTCGTCAATCACACGGGCCGTGTCTGGAGAGTAGTCCTTCTCTGCGATGAGCGATTCGCGGTCCTCGCCACCGTAGTTCACGAAGCCCAAGCGATCAGACATGCCCCACTGCAAGACCATGGCTCGCGCGTAACTCGTGACCATGCGGATGTCCATCGACGCGCCAGAACTCGCATCACCCGTCTTGCGTTCCTCTGCCAAACGACCGCCGCAAAGAACACGCAGGGTGGCCAAGATGTGCTTGCGACCGTAGCCGTAACGATCCTTTTCAGGCAACGAGAAGGTCGCACCCATCGCTTGGCCACGCGGAATGATCGTGACCTTGTGCAGCGGGTCCGCATGTTCGAGAAGCATTTGCAGCACCGCGT
The DNA here is from genome assembly GCA_030054275.1 of Limnohabitans sp. GTDB lineage: Bacteria > Planctomycetota > Phycisphaerae > Phycisphaerales > SM1A02 > QWPT01. The sequence goes on from JASGCF010000013.1 coordinate 13,621, forward strand.
GGCCTGCCTCGTGATACGCGGTGGCGACGCGCTCTTGCTGTTCGATTTTACGTGAACGATTCGCACGACCCCAGCGCACCTTGTCGCGCGCTTCTTCGAGGTCGGCGAGTTCCACGAAGTCCTTGTCTGCCATCGTCGCGATGATGGCGGCCTCGTTGATAAGCGCTGCGAGATCAGCTCCTGAGAACATCGGCGTACCTCGCGCGACCTTCTCAAGATCAACATCTTCCGACAACTTCACCTTCTTGGCGTGGACGGCGAGAATCTGGCGGCGGCCCGCGAGGTCTGGAAGATTCACGGCAACCGAACGATCAAAGCGGCCTGGCCGCGTGAGCGCCGGATCAAGCACATCTGGGCGATTGGTTGATGCAATGACGATGACTTGCGTGTTGGCGTCGAAGCCGTCCATTTCAACAAGAATCGCGTTGAGGGTTTGCTCGCGCTCGTCATGACCGCCAGAACTGAATCCGCCACCACGACGACGACCAACGGCGTCAATCTCATCAAGGAACACGATGCACGGCGAATTCTCTTTCGCTTGCTTGAAGAGGTCGCGCACGCGGCTTGCGCCTACGCCCACGAACATCTCCACAAAGTCGGAGCCGGAGATCGAGAAGAACGGCACATCCGCCTCGCCCGCGATGGCCTTTGCAAGCAAGGTCTTGCCGCAGCCAGGCGGACCGGAAAGCAGCACGCCGCGAGGAATGCGTCCACCGAGTTTCGAGAATCGCTTCGGGTTCTTGAGGAACTCCACAATCTCTTGGACTTCTTCCTTCGCTTCATCGACGCCAGCAACATCATTGAAGGTGACCTTCACGGTGTCCTTCGATTGCATGCGGTGGCGGCTCTTGCCGAAACTACCAAGCATTCCGCCAGGACCGCCGCCGGCAGCGCGCATCGATCGCGCGATCAGGACGATGATCACAATGATGATGGCGACAGGAATCAATTGCACCAAAATCAGCGGCCAAATCGATTCCGAATCCTTCCGAAAATTCACGCCGGCAGTGGTGAGATCCTTGACCCAATAGTCTTGGTTCTCCATCACATTCACGGACACCTTCTGGCCAGCGCGCACCGGCGCGTCGGGGGGAAGGGGAGCGTCTTTCTTGAGTTCGGCCGTGACGACGGTTGCAGCACCGTTGACCACGATGCTGTCTTTGACGATGGCGTCTGATTCAAGCAGGTTCTTGAATTGCGGCCATGTCACCGTTCCCGATGAGCCACCACCAGGGCTCCACAAGATCACAAGCGCCACGACGGCTGCAAACAGCAGCCAGCCCATCACTTGTCGTCCAGAATTTGATCGTGGCATCTGCGGCCCGCTCGGCCCACCACC
>JASGCF010000013.1:15059-24175 GCA_030054275.1 Limnohabitans sp.
TCCACCGTTCGGGCCACCAGATCCATTCGAACCTTGCTTGCCGTCACCCGACGGCCGGTCAGATCCGGCCATCGCCAGTCGCGTGTTCGCGAAGTTCGAGGATGACGGTGAGACCCGAGAGAGAAGTTGGAAAATCAGTCCCTTCATGCGCATTCACTTTCCGGCGTTGCACCGGCCTTCACAATTTGCAAACTCTGAAGAGCCGCGGAGAGTTCGACCAAAGTCTGACGAGCACTCCACATCGTCCCCAATCTGCCTCTACCGAATTGCCTCTACGGAGTCGCCGCTCGCTTCTCCGCCCTGCTTGCTTACCACTGTGATCGCATCGCGGACACGAGTTCGCGAGCAAGCTGCTCTACGGCTGCAAACCTTCCGAGTTCGAGCGGCTCGCGTGCAGGATAGGAGGGCACAAAGAGCGCAGACGACTCCACACCCTCCTTTGCCACAATCCGTTCGCCCGAGCGCAGGTCGACCCATTCGAAGTCTGCACGCACCCGCACCATCATTTCGTTGGCCAAGCCGGTCGCTGGATCCTTGGAAAGTTCGACGAGGTCGATCGAAACCAAGGTTCCGCGCAAGACCGTGTCTGCGGTTGCTTCCGATCGCACTTTGTAAGGCGTGCTGGACTCAACTTCAGAGACCAACGCGTTCGCAAGATCAAGTTCAAAGCCGCGCATGAAACTCTGATTGCGAAAGATCGGCAGGGCGACGCTGCGATATTTCGACGAGTAACTCGATGCGGCTGCGTAGCCCTCGTTGGGCGATGACGCACAACCAACCAAAATCCCGCTGAAGATGGCGCAGATGAGGGACATCACGCCCGCCGAGCGCCGCAGCGTTTCGCACGCAGCATGGCATGCGGGCAGATCACGCGCGGCCAAAAGGCGGCAATTCCAAAGTGGTCGAGGTCGTTGAGGGCGTTGAAGTCGTTGAGGTCGTTGAGGTCTGGGCGACAAGCGAGGTGATGGGGGTAGCAATTGGTTCACGAGTTCGCACCTCCTGCCGCACCGTCTGCCGAACCTGCTGCTGGCGCTTGCGATGGTTTCTGCGATGGTGAGCGAGACGATGCAGTCGTGGACGCAGACTTCGAATCCGAAGTTTCGGGTGTCGCCGGAATGGGTGTGCCTTCGAGCGACTCTGGCACAACGATGTTGGGCATTTGATCCCACTCGATTCCCAAAAGTTCCTTGCGCAGCGTGCGATAGTCGGGCGCCTCACGCACCACACTTGCCGGCAATTTTGCCACGATTGTTGGCACAAGTCGCAGCGCCTCGAGTGTCGCAATGGACTTTGGATGACGCTGCACCAATCGACGAATCGACATCTCTGCAGAAATCGGGTCGTTCACCTCGAGGTACCAATTTGCGGTCGCTAGAAACTTTGCAGCTTCGGATTCTTCGATGCGAACCAACACGCTTGAAGCACCGATTTGTTGCGCGAGGCCAGGCTGCAGCGCTTGCATCGAGCGAAGTTTTGCACGCGCCTCGAGCAAGCCGCTTGCGTCGTACTCGGGGCCGCGGAATCCAGCGAGATACGAGTAAATCAGCCGCAAGCGCGCCTTATTCACTTGCGCACTGCGTGGGTAGTTCTCAAGAAAAATCGAATAGGCCTCTGCGGCCATGATCATTTCACGGCGGCCGAAGTAGAAGTCGGCGAGCGCCATGCCAGCCTTTTCGCCAAGTTCGCTGCCAGGCAAGCGCTCTTGAATTCGAATCAGCAGTTCTTGGGCATCTTCGCTCGCATCGATCAGACGAAATGTTCCGAAGAACCGCTTCTTAAGTCCGTTCGCATAACTCTCGGCGATCTGGAATTCGCGCTCGAGCGTGGGAATAAAGACATCGCTGCCGTAATAGCGTCGTGCGATTTCCTCGTAATCAAACAGTGCTTCGTGTTCGTCGCCGGCAGCGAGTTTCGCGTCGCCGCGGATCAGAAGCGCGTCGGCGCGATAGCGCGAAAGCGGATACCGCTCGATGAAGGCGTTCGCCAAGTTTTTCGCACGCGACGCTTCGCCCTGTACAAGTGCGCGGCGTGCGTTCAGGAGTTGCGCTTCCTCGCCAGTCGGATCGGTCGCGACGACTTTCTGCCAACGATCAAGCGCGTCGAGTTCGTAGCGTTCAGATTGCGCGTGCGTTGTCTGCGCAAGCACCGTCGCAAGCAGGGCGAACGCAAGGGCTGTCGAGCGCGATCGGAGGGCAAGAAATGCTGGGCGGACCAAACGAGTCATGGGCCGCGATCGTACGCGCGAATGGGGCAGTTCCTCAAACGGCCGATCCTGTGGAAATTTTGGCAAGTTGGTCGATGGGTTTGGCTCACAAGTCGCGAAGAACAGTTGGACGCGTACCTCGGCGGAGATCTGATGCAGGTTGCCATCCTCTTCAACCCCATTTCGGGTACCGGACGAGCGCTCGTGACGGCGGAGCGGCTGCGTGACGAGTTGACGCTGTCCGGTTCTTGTGTCCGGCTTGTTCCGACCGAGCGGCGCGATCCAGCGCTGTGGCTTCGGCCGAAACTGGTTGGATGTGATGCCGCTGTGATCGCTGGAGGCGACGGAGCGGTGCGAATGGCTGTCGCTGAACTTTCGCGGGCGAAGGTGCCACTTTGGCATGCGCCATGTGGTACGGAAAATCTCTTCGCGCGAGCGTTCAAGATGACGCGCGACAGCAACGATATCGCACGCGCGCTGATCGACCGCAAAACGCGGTTGATCGATCTTGGCGCGGTGACGGGCGCGGTGACGGGTGCCGTGACGAGGTCGGTGACGAGGTCGGTGATGGGGTCGGTGATGGGGTCGGTTGCGGGGGACGAGTCTTGCGGGCGTTCGACAGACGCCGTGGTCGAGGGCTCGCCCCAACGCGGAACGCCATCAGAACACTTCGCCATCATGGGTTCCATCGGTTTCGACGCGGATGTCGTCCATGCGCTTGACGCGTGTCGGACGGGCGGAATCTCACATCTTTCCTATGCAGGGCCGATCCAGCGGTGTCTTGCGTCTTGGAAGCCCGCTGAACTCGACTGGACCATCGACGGCGAATCTGAGGCGCTCGGCGCGGGCATGGTGGTTGTTGGCAACCTCCCTGAGTACGGTGTTCGGTTGAATCCTGCCCGCGATGCCCATCCATCCGACGGCATGCTTGATGCTGTTTTTCTGCCCGCGCGCAACGCACTTGAACTCGCTGCGTGGGTGCCGCTGCTGCGATTCGGCCTTCACATGGAGCTCGCACCCGCGCGGTCTGGATTTCGCGCGCGACGCGGGGCCGTCGTGCGTTTGCGGTCGTCGCGGTCGACCCTGTTACAACTCGATGGCGACCCGTCGCGAGCCGCGGCCGTCGATAGCCGAGAATTCCGCGTGCTGCCCAACGCGCTGCCGGTGCTTCTACCCCATTCGAATCACCATCCGGTCCAGTGAACCGAGTCGTTTCGAGGTTCTGGCGGGGTTTCGGGTGGGTTCGGGACGATGTCGGAGCACAACTTCGACCTCGCAGGGTACTTCAGACTCAAGTCGCACTGGAAATCAACCGAAACCGAAAGGCAGCGTGATTGCCGAGAGAGCCTCGGTCTTCGCATTGGTGCTGCTTCCGGAGGAGTGAGTCCCATGGCCGACAAGAAGTCTGAGTCAACGCCAGCGGCAGCCACAGAAGGCGCAGCAGCCCCGAAGAAGGGCGGCGGATTGAAGTTCGCATTGATGACCGTGGTGCTCCTGGCCGTCGAGGCAGGTGTTCTGTTTGCGCTGTTCGCAGCGGGGCAGCCAAAGGGCGCCAATGCAGACCACATCGCAGCAGGACCTGAAAAGCACGCGGAAGAAGCAAAATTCGACGACTTCCTCGCATTCGATGGGAAAGCGACGAACGATCTTTCTGGCGCAACCTTTCAGTACGGCATCCGCGTGTACTTCACCGTGCGAGAGTCGCACAAGGCGAAACTTGAAGATGTGGTGAAGCGCGCAGAGGGCCGCATTCAAGGGGCCATCAGCGATATCGCGCGCACCGCAGAACCGCAGCATTTCCGCGAGCCGCTTTTCGACACGCTTCGGCGTCGAATCGAGACTTCGATGCGCGCACTCTTCGACAAGCAGTACAAGGTCGACGGTGCGGCAGCCGGTGGACACGGCACGGAAGAGTTCATCGAGATCGAGGGCGTGACGGTCATCATCGGCAGCGGTATCCGCATCAGTCGGTGACCGCGCGTCATCTTGGTTGATCGGCCTCAGCGGGCGATCTCCAGCCACACCATGCGTCAACGGCCGCCGCGTCGGGTCCCCCCGCGCGGCCGTTTTGTTGCTGTGGCTTCATCGCTCAAGGCGCAGAAAGCGCCGTTCCCAGGCCCGTCGATCCGGAATCTCACCTCGGCAGGACCTGCGGATGAAAGGCCGAAGCTGCGCGGACGATTCTCTGCAGGCGCAAGCCTTGCGCTGCCGATCAGGGCATGTCCGGAGAGATGTTCATGGATAGGAAGTCCATGGCTCCGGGCGTGTGCAGGCGAATATCAGGCGGAGCCTGAGGAAGCCCACCATGTCTGGAACCAATCCCAGCAGCGATTCCGGAACCACTCTCTCCGCCTCCCCGTCCGCGGGAACATCGGTCGCCTCAGCCTCGCCGACAGCGGTTGGCTTGCCCGATTTCGGCGCTGCATCTATCTCCGGTGCCACCCCGGGAGCAATCGGCCTGCTTGGTGATGTGTCGCTTCAAGTGCGCATCGAACTTGGTCGCACGAAGATGTTGGTTGAGGATGTCTTGCGACTCAACGCAGACTCTGTCGTGGAACTCGACAAAGCTGCGGGTGACCCCGTCGACATTTATGTGAACGGTCGTCGCATCGCGCGCGGCGAAGTCTTGGTGTTGAACGAGAATTTCTGTGTGCGTGTGAGCGAAATTCTCGAGCCGTTCTCGGCCTAATCCAGCAGCAACTCTAAGGGGGCATTTCGCAGTGATTTGTGAAGTGTCCGAGGGTGGACCATGCGCGCGAATCAACCGACACACGCTTCTTCTCCCCATGCTCGTCGCACACTGGCGATGATCGCTGCAACAGCGCTGCTCGCGGTGCTTGCGCTGTTGTTCGGCCAGCGTGCGGACGCGGCCGACACGAACGCTGCAAAGCCTGAGACGGGCAAGCCGCTCTTTGCTCCGGCGTCTACTGATGGCACTTCGCCCGCCGCGTCCGCGGCCTCAACGAGTGAAGCGAAGAGTGAGCAGGGCCGGGAAGGCTCGCTTGCTGCCGGTGCTACAAGTCGCGGGATGCTTGGGGAAATCGTGCCCACAGCGGCTGCGCTGGTCGGCACGATCACGGTGATTGTGCTCGCGCGATCTGCGCTCCGCCGCTTCGGTGGACTTGGTACGGGCCGTCGGCCATCGGGTGTTGTTGAGATTTTGGCGCGATATCCAGTGTCGCGAGGGCAGCATGTCGTGCTCGTCAAGGTGGGGCGCCGCGTGCTCGTCACACATCAATCTGCGCAAGGGATGCGCACGCTCAGTGAGTTTGTCGAAGCGGACGATGTTGCAGACATACTTGCGCGTTGCGAGGGAGCCGCGCGCAAGACCAGCGAGTTCTCGTTCGACGCGCTGCTCCGGCAATCTGGTCGTGCATTTGATCAAGTGACGGGTGGGGCGACGGGTGGGGCTTCGTCTTCATCATCGCCCTCGCACCCAATGCGCAGCGCGCAGCGCGGTGGTTTACCCGCGAGTGTTCGCGACACGCTTCCTGCGCAGTTTCAAGGCGCCGAGGTTGAGACCGTTGATCTCACGCGCGGTACCTCGCGCGTTGGTGGCACAGGGCAGCACCGCGGAGGGCAGCGATGAGCGCGTTTCTCCTGCAGGCAGCTCCAGCGCTCGATTCGATCAATCCGATCGGCGTACTTGAAGATGCATCGCGCAATGTGCCTGGATTTGAAGGTGGATTAAGTTCTGCGCTCAACATCGTGCTGCTGCTGACGGTACTTACGGTTGCGCCAGCGATATTGATTCTCTGTACATGTTTCACGCGCATGGTGGTCGTGCTCGGATTGTTGCGCCAAGCGCTCGGCACGCAAACGCTGCCGCCGTCGCAGGTGATCGTTGGTCTCTCCGTGCTGCTCACAGCGGTTGCTATGGGGCCAACATTCGGACGCATGTGGGATGAGGGACTTGGGCCCTACGCGCGTGGTGAGCAGAAGGATCAACTTGCCGCGTGGGAAGGCGCCAAGAAGCCGCTTCGCGAATTCATGATCGCGCAGATTGAGGCCACAGGAAATGTGCCCACAGTCATGATGATTCTTGAACATCGCGGTGTCGATACCAGCGAGCCAGAGCGGCTCACCTGGGAGCGCGATGTCGATCTCCTCACGCTTGTCCCCTCATTTGTCATAAGTGAGTTGAAGACAGCGTTCCTCATCGGCTTTCGCATCTATTTACCGTTCCTCGTGATCGACATGGTGATTTCCAGCATCTTGGTCTCGATGGGCATGATGATGCTGCCGCCGGTGCTTGTTTCGCTGCCATTCAAACTTCTGCTCTTTGTGTTGGTCGATGGTTGGACGCTGGTCGCAGGTTCATTGCTTACTGGCGTCATGGCGCCACTTGGAGGTTCGTAATGCAGACGATGACCGATCTTGAAGCACTCGACACCGTGCGCGAGGCGTTCAGCATCATGTTGATTATCGCGGCGCCGATTTTGATCGTGGGCTTGGTTGTCGGCTTGGTGGTGAGCGTGCTGCAAGCAGTGACGCAGATTCAGGAACAAACGCTTGTGTTCGTGCCCAAGATTCTTGCGATGGTGCTTGCCACTGTTGCGCTTTTGTCGTGGATCACAACGAAGCTCATGGAGTTCAGCGCAGACATGTTTGCGTGGAGTCCGGTCAGCGGGAGTTGAAGTTTGTCTCACGCACGATGAACTCGATCGACGCACTCTCTCAGCATCTCGTACCCGCAGCCTTGGTGGTCGCGAGAGTTGGTGGGCTTGCCTTCCACGGGCCTGTGTTGTCGTCGCCATCGATCCCAGTTCGTATCAAGGCACTTCTGGTCATCACGCTTGGACTCGCGATATACCCGACTGTTGCAGCGACAACCGAATTGACGCAGACGCAGTCGCTGCTCATGGCCGTGCCGCTGTTGATCCTTGAAGTTGGAATTGGAGCCTTCATTGGGTTCTGCGCATCGTTGCCACTTCTTGCCGCACAGTTCGGCGGAATGTCCATGGGACAGCAAATTGGGCTTGGTTTTGCGCGGTTTTACAACCCTGCGATTGGCGACGATTCGGATGCACTTGAACAGATTCTCTTCTTCCTCGCGCTGGCCACCTTCCTGTCGCTTGGCGGGCTTGAGTCGATGTTCTCTGCAGTCGCCTTCAGTTTCTCGTCGCTTCCAGCGGGCGCAGTGCCGAGCATGTTGCTTGGCGAGGGCGCCAATCCTGCAGCGATTGTGACAGGCGGCATCACTGCTGCATTTGAACTGGGGCTGCGTGTTGCAGCGCCGCTGCTTGCGATTGTGTGCCTTGAAACGGTTGTGATGGGCTACCTCTCCAAGAGCGTTCCGCAACTCAACATCATGTCGATCGGATTTCCTGTGCGCATTGTGATCGGGCTCTTTGTGATCGTGACATCGCTTGCAGCAATCGACGAGGCGTTGGTTGATGGCACCGTTGGCGCGATCGAAGAACTGCATGATGCGTTCGCTGTTGTGGCCGAGGGGGGTGTCTGATGGCAGATGATCTCGGTGAACGCACGGAAGACCCAACACCCAAGCGGCTTCGAGAAGCGCGCGAAGAAGGCAATATTGCGCGATCGACCGACGCTGCCAACGCGTTGCTTCTGCTTGGCGGCGTCTTGGTGCTCGCGTCGAGTATCAAGCCGTTTCTCGGGGTTTTGGCATCGCTTCTCGAGAAGTCACTCGCGGGTGATCATCTCGCGAGCGGCATTCGTCCAGAGGAAGTTGCGGAAACGGTGATTCCCGCTGTCTCTGAGGCGGCGCTCGCTGCAGCGCCGATCGTGTTGGGCGCGGCTGCAATCGGTGTCCTTGCGCAACTCTGGCAGGTTGGATTTCTCATCTCGACCAAATCGCTCGAGCCGAAGTTCGAGCGTCTTGATCCAATCAAGGGTTTCGGTCGCATGTTTGGCGCACAGGGCGCGATCAAAACGGCGATGGACATCTTGAAGGTCGTGATTGTCGGCTGGATTGCATACTCACTTGCTGTTGGTGTCTTGCCACGCATCGTTGCGCTTCCTGAACTTGGCGTCCTTGCTGGATTCGAGGAAATTGGATCCATCGGACTCACGCTTGCTATTCAGGTGGGTGCAGCGCTTTTGGTGCTTGGAATCGCAGATTACGCGGTGCAGCGCTTCAAACATATGCGCGATTTACGCATGACCAAGCAGCAGGTGAAAGAAGAGATGAAGGAGTCGGACGGCAACCCAGAGGTCAAGCGCCGACGGATGCAGATCGCGCGACAAATGGCCATGCAGCGATTGCAAACAGCCGTTCCGAAGGCTGATGTCATTGTCACAAACCCAGAGCACATCTCTGTGGCAATTCAGTACGACCCATCAACCATGGCTGCGCCGCGCATCGTTGCGATGGGTGCAGATCATCTGGCGTTTCGTATTCGACAAATCGCAATGAAACACGGCATTCCAATCGTCGAGCGGAAACCGTTGGCGCGTGCGCTCTATGCGAATGCAAAGGTCGGGCAAGAGATTCCTGCGGATCATTACAAGGCCGTCGCAGAGATCCTCGCCTATGTCTACAACCTCAAGGGAAAAGCCGTCGCCTAAGCGCGATCGTGTGAGTAGGAGCCCATCATGCCAGCGAATCCAACCAACGACGGCATTCCCCCGATCTTCCACGCCGTGGCGCGGAACAGCCACCTGATTGTGCCGCTGTCATTCTTGGCTCTTGTTGGTGTGTTGGTTGTGCCGCTGCCACCAGCGATCCTCGACCTCTTGATTTGCGTGAACATCGCGATCGGCGCGATTGTGCTGATGACGACGATTTACATGCGCAAACCGCTGGATTTCAGCGTGTTTCCTGCATTGTTGCTTGGAACAACACTGCTTCGATTGGTCCTGAATGTCGCCTCGACGCGTCTCATTCTTTCGATTGAGTCGAAGGATCCGACGACAGCAACCGCGGCAGCTGGCCATGTGATTCAGG
>JASGCF010000252.1 GCA_030054275.1 Limnohabitans sp.
GTGTTCGTCCTAGGCCCGCTGGTGACCACAGTCGGACTTGCGGAATATTTCCAAAGCATGGCCACTTGGAAATACTTCGCGAAATGCGCGACCCTGATTGCAGGTGTGTCATTCGAATTGCCGGGCGTGTTCGCATCGAACCCGTATCCCAATGCAGTCAACGGATCGCTCTGGTCGATGCCGTGGGAACTGCGCATGTACCTCATCCTTGTGTTGCTGTGGGTCATGGCGGGATTCGTAAGGTCACAGCGTGAGCAGTGGTTTCGGAAGGGTGTGGTCGCGATTGGCGTTCTCGGGTTGGTGCTTGCGTTGGTGCAGGAGTTTGCCCCGTTTGCAAAGACGGAAGCATTCCGACTTCTCGCCATGTTCTTTCTTGGCGGAACACTGCATGTCTTCGCGGCACGCATTCCCATGAAGATGGCGGGTGGTGTGATTGCCGGCGCAATGCTTGCAGTTGGCGCTTTCGCTGGTCCACATGTCTTCCCCGCCGTCTGGATGTTGACCGCACCCTACTTCGTGCTGTGGTGCGCGTATGTGCCCCGAGGACTCATCCGCTCTTACAACCGTGTCGGTGATTACTCCTACGGCACCTACATCTTCGCGTTTCCGTTGCAGCAACTGGTGATGCTGCTGAAACCAAGCGCGTCGGTGGCGGAAGTGACAATCCTTGCGGCGATTGGCACACTTGTGCTAGCCATGCTGTCATGGCATCTCATCGAGAAGCCATGCATGGCGTTCGCGATGCGTAAGAAGGCACCCGTCACGACGGCCTCGTGCTAGGGCGCGGCTCGACTACTGGCACACACCCCAACCCGCCAAGACATCGCTGAGATCCGACGCATCGGTTGTGCCGTCGCCATTGACATCACCCGAAGGGGTGTTCCATCCGGCGAGTAACAACGACAAGTCGCTCGCGCCAACTTGGCCATCACCATCGAGATCGGTTGCGCAACCCTTGCATTTCGTGCCTTGTTCGCAGCAATCCGGAATGCCGTTGCCATCCGCATCGACAAGCACGCCATCCGCGATTTCACATTCGTCGGGAATGCCGCTCGCATTACAGTCAAATGGCAGCGCGCCATCGAAGCCCATCGCGCGCACCAGTCCCGTCGCTTGTGTGAGATAGCCAAAGACCGCAGCCGTCGACAAGTTGTTTGGATCGACCTCGCCGCCCGCCGCGATCCATGTGCGCAGCGAAGTCGTCTGCGTATCAACACCAACGGGGAACTGATTTCCGTATCGATCGCGGTAGATCACGCCCGCGAAGAAACTCGTTCCGGCCGCGCCGATGTAGGTTGGGTCGATGCGAATCTCATTGAAAATGCTTGTGTTTCCGTTGGCTGCACGCGCATTCGCGGTCGCGATGAGCTGCGCATCGGTGGGATTTCCGTTGCCGTCAGGATCACTCCACAATCCAACTTGATACGGCTCGTTCGCAATCACATTGCCAAGCACCACGCGGATCTCGCCGATCCACTCAGATCCCGTCTCGACGATGTATTGATTCATCCACACGATGTCGGAAACGGATCCAAAGCCGTAGTTTCCGTCGCGTGATCCATCATCAAGTGCGTACTCGAGCGCATACTTCGGGTCGCCAAGTTGACACTCGTCGGGAATCTGGTCGAGATCACAGTCTTCACTGATCCCAGCGGCAATGTCGGCGGTATCAAGGAAACCGTTCGCATTGCAATCTTCGCATTCATCAGGAATGCCCGTACTGTCGGAGTCGGCGCTGAAACCCGTGGCAATGTCGCAGGCATCGGGAACGCCGTTCCCATTGCAATCTGGGCTGGTGCCAGTTTCGATATCGCACTCGTCTGGAATGTTGTTGCTGTTGCAATCGAATCCAGCGAGTTGGCACTCGTCTGGAATGCGGTCAAGTTGGCAATCGCTACTCGCACCTGTTGCGATGTCAAGCGAATCGAGTTGCCCGTTGGAGTTGCAATCCTCGCATTCGTCGGGGATGCCAGTTCCATCGACATCCGCAGCCGTGCCGTTTGCGATCTCGCATGCATCGACGATGTTGTTGCCGTTGCAGTCGTAGAGAGGCGAAGTGGACTTCGCGCGCAGCACCCATTTCCCAGCGAATGGCAGTGCATCTTCAACCAACACCGCTTCCAGCGCTCCGGTGAAGAGATCGTTGGGATCGATCGTGTTGTCGCTTCCGACAATCCAGGACCGACCGAGCGCAGGCGTGCCACTTGTATCGAGTGGGCCTGGGAAATCGGCGGTGGTCACCGTCGTGATCGCACCGATGAAGAAACTTGTGCCGTTCACGCCGACAAAGGTGTCGGGCATATCGATGGTTTGTAGAGCGCCAAGTGTTGTGATCGGCACAGTCTTCGAGGCAAGAACCTGCGCGTCGGATGGATTGCCGTCGCCGTTCGGATCGCTCCAAATGTAGATCGTCACTGGTCGCGTACTTGGCGCGAAAACAAACATGATTTCGATGGCTTCAACGGTGCTCGCGCCTTGCGCCACGCGATGCTGCGTGAGCCACGCCATGTTGCTGCCGGCGCCGCGAATTCCGAACTCCGGTCCGCCATCGTCGAGGCGATAGTCAAACGGCTCGCCGAGCTCGCAAGAGTCTGGCTTCTGATTGAAATTGCAATCGGTCTCGCTACCGTCCGCGAGATCACACGCGTCGGGGCGACCGTTGTTATTGCAATCGTTGCCGACGAGTTGGCAGTCGTCGGGAATGCCGTCGTTGTTGCAGTCATTCTGCTTCAATTGGCAGTCATCGGGAATGCCATCTTCGTTGCAATCGCCGCTTGATCCGCCCGAGATATCGCAGGCATCGGGAACGCCGTTGCCGTTGCAATCGGCTTCGCAATCATCGGGAAGTCCGTCGCGATCGCAATCGGTCGAACTGCCGGAAAGAATGTCGCAATTGTCGGGCGTGCCGTTGTTGTTGCAGTCGCCGCCGCCCCAACGCGCGAGCAACAGCCCCGCATCGATCACGCCTTGTGAAATGCGCAACTCGTCGATGGATCCACGCAGCGGTTGGTTGTACGCACCCGACGAATTCGTGTGCGAACCGACAAGTACGGGCGCTGCGACAGACACGCGGCCGAGGTTCGCGAAGACATGATGTTCGACTTGCGCATCAAGCACAAAGCGCACTTCGCTGCGATCGATGTCGACCGACACGCTGACAAAGTGCCACGCTTGATCGGTGATGCGGAAGTTTGAAGTGACGGTCCAAAACGCGCTTGTCTGCGTGCCGCCATTGCCGAACGCGATGCAGAGTTCACGACCATCAAAGTTCCCTGTGCGGCCGAAATTACCAACGCCAATCGACGGCATGTCGCCAGCCTGCGCAAAGAGAATGTAGTCGGCGAATTTGTCGCCCGATGCGAGTGCCTTGCGTTGCACGAGCACTTGTCGTCCATCCGCATTCGCGGCGGCCGCATTCTGCGACAACTTCACCCACGCTTCGATCGTGAAACTTTCGCCCGTCGTATCGAGGATGCGCGCCGGATCGTTCACGACGAAGCGGCTATTCGCGTCCAGCACCGCAGAGCCGTCGTTCGGTTCAGCGGTGGCCGGAATGATCGGCTCCGCGACGCTGTCACTCGCCGTGACTTGCGTGGGAATTCCATCAAGCATGAAAGGGCCGCTGTCTTCAATCGCAGCGCCCACCGTCTCAAGCCGCCAGTAGGCGAGCGTTGCACTCTGCGCGATCTCACACGAGTCGGGAATGCAGTTCGCATTGCAATCGGTTGCGGTACCCGCTGCGAAATCGGCAGCATCTGGCGTGCCGTCGAGATTGCAGTCGTTGCAGGCATCGGGCCAGCCGTCGCCATCGCCGTCGGCAACCGGATCAAACGCGGTTGTCGGCACGACCTGTCGCGCGGTTCCTGGGAACGCCCATTCGAGTTTCGCTTCGGCGCCGCCGCCGCCTTCGTAGTACTCCATGCGGAAGAGGTAGCGTTGACCGGCGACAAGATTCACAGTCCCGCTCCAAGTGGTCGGCGACTGCGGTTGCCATTTGTTGATGAGTGTTGCGCCGCCGATCGCGAGGCGTACTCCGTCGTCGGTGGTTGTCCAGAAGGTGTAGGTTCCAGTTGCGGGCGCGACGAGCGTGCCCGTCCAACGCGCTGCGAAGTTGTCGACCGGCACCAATGGGTCGGGCGAATTGCCGTTCCATTGGAACGCGATGTTCTGATCGATGCGCGACAGCAATCGCTCTGTGAATTGTCCGCCGCTTTGACTGCGCCAGTACTGACCGACCAGCCCGCTTGGTGCCGCTTGCTCGACGGTTTCGGCGAGGCCGTTGTCGTCGCAGTCGTCGCAGGACTGCGCTGCCGCGTGCGGCGTCAGCGCCGTGGTCGCGGCGAGCGAGAAGATCGAAAGCGCGCGTCGTGCGCGATGGACTTGGAGGGAGGTGTTCATAGATGAAAGCAGCCGAGGTCAGCCGCAGTTGCCCCATGCGGCGAGAAGAAGCGAGAGATCCGCAGCGTCTGTAGTACCGTTGCCGTCAACATCGCCGCCCGCAGCGCCCCACGCGGCGAGCAAGAGCGAAAGATCCGCAGCGGCGACTTCACCGTTGCCGTCGAGATCCGCAGGGCACGCTGGACCAGTGCACGGCGTGGGGATGCCCGCGCCTGGATCGGGAAGCGTGCCGTTCGCGATGTCACAGTCGTCTGGGATGTTGTTGCCGTTACAGTCGGGAATCGCCATGCGGAACGCCAACATCGGCACATTGGTGTACGCCGGGTCGCTGCCCGCGGACGGCGGCGCCCACTGCAGGAAGCAGTATTGATTTCCGATTCCCTCGTGGTACTCCATGCGGATGTCGTACGCCGTGTTTGCCGAAAGTTCGATCGCGCCGAAACCGATGCCTGCGTTTCCAAGCCAGCGGTCGATCACGACTTCGCCGTCGATGTACAGGCGAATACCGTCGTCCGAATCGGTGCGGAAGCGCCAGATGCCGCTTTCGCCACTGGTCTTGATCGTGCCCGTCCAGATCGCGATGTAGTTGTCGCTTGGTACAGCGACAGGCTGCCAGTTGCTGTCTGCGAACGCGATGCTCGCGTCGCGACGCACCGCAAGCAGCGGGCCAGGTCGATACGGATCCT
>JASGCF010000253.1 GCA_030054275.1 Limnohabitans sp.
GCGATGTCGACACCGACAACGACGGCACGCCTGACTGCACCGACGGTTGCCCGAACGATCCAAACAAAGTCGAGCCTGGCGTATGTGGTTGCGATGTGAGCGACGCCGACCTCGATCTCGATGGCGTCATCGATTGCAACGACAACTGCCCAACAGTCGCGAATACCAATCAAAGCGACTGCAATCAAGACGGCGTTGGCGACGCGTGTGACATTGCAACTGGCGCGCCTGATTGCAACCGCAATGGCGTACCTGATGCCTGCGACATCGCCGACGGCTTCTCTGCAGACATCAATCTCGACGGTATTCCCGATGAATGCAGCGCTGATTGCAATGCGAATGGTATTCCCGATGCTTATGAAATCGAACAAGGGCTTGCGCCCGATTGCAACGGCAACAACATCATCGATGCATGCGATGTTGCAACAGGACGCGCAGATACGAACGCGAATGGCATTCCCGATGCATGCGAGTTGGCGCGGGGCGATTTCGATCTGAGTGGCGTTGTAGACGGTGCCGATCTCACCATCTTCTTGAACGACTGGGGCGTCACTGGTGACCTACCAACGGACCTCAATAAAGACGGAATCGTCGGCCCGGAGGATCTCACGGAACTCTTGAACAACTGGGGCAGCACGGCTGAAGGCGGCGCGCCGTAAGTTTGCGCATGCATGCGATCATGCACACACGCTGCGCACGATTTCGGCCGCGCGCCAGACTTCGTCGTAGGTGCTGAAGAGCGGCGCTGGCGCGAGCCGAACGATGCCTTCACCTACCACACCACGGCCCGACTCGCGATAGTCGCACATCAAGCCAGCGGCTTTGAACGCTTCGTAGCGCGCATGCGCGTTGGTCGCGATGAGCAACGACAACTGTGCGCCGCGCTGCCACGACGCCGTCGGCGTGATGATCTCGACACCCGCAATTCCGCGCAGGCGGAACTCAAGCAACGCAGTCATACGCATACTTTTCGCCCGCAGATTGGCGATGCCCGCGCCGTCGAATTCGGCCAGGCTCGCGATGAGCGGCAGCGTCGAGAGAATCGGCGGATTCGACAGACTCCATGCGTCGGCACGCGCGACCGGCGCAAACCGCGGCTCCATACGGAATCGCGTGTCAGGGTCATTTCCCCACCAACCTCCGTGACGCGGAAGATCGAGATCGCGCACATTGCGATCGTGGATGAACGCGCCAGCAACCGCACCGGGGCCAGAGTTCAGATACTTGTACGAACACCACACGGCGAAGTCACAGTTGGATGCGTGCAGCGCGAGGTCCATGTTGCCTGCGGCGTGCGCGAGATCCCATCCGCAGCGCGCACCGACCGCGTGGACGGCGCGCGTCAGTCGCGCGATATCGAACGCTTGACCGGTGCGATATTGCACGCCCGGCAACATCGCAAGCGCGAGCGTTTCACCGAGCGCTGCAACACGCGCTTCGACATCTTCTTCGCGCAACATCCACTCACCTTCGCGCGGCGCGAGCTCGATGACTTCGACTTCAGGATCAAGTCCGCGCGCAGCGACATGCGTCATCACCGCGTAGGTATCGCTCGGAAAAGCGCCCTTCTCGACGAGCAGTTTCGTGCGTCGACCTTCGGGGCGATAGAAGGTCGTGAGCATGAGATGCAAGTTGACGGTGAGCGTGTTCATCGCGACGACTTCGTGTTCGAGCGCACCGACAAGTCGCGCAAGTGGCGCACGAAGTTGCTCGTGGTAACTGAACCACGGACGACGGGCGTTCATGTGACCGGCGACGCCGAAATGAGCCCAGTCATCGAGTTCTTCTTGCATGAGTGCGCGCACCGCGTGCGGCATGGGGCCGAGTGAGTTTCCGACGAAGTAGATGAGGTCGGGCCGAAGCGACGGAAGCGCGAAATGTTCGCGGAACGATGCGAGCGGATCAGACGCGTCGAGCGCGCGTGCGAACGCTCGGTCGTGCGAGAAATCTGCTGCGGTGAGTGGCTGAGAAGGTGCGGCGGACGCTGCGGGAGTCGCGGTCATGCGTGGAGCCTACCCGACCACCTGTTGGATCAGGTGACTTATGAAGAAGGTGCGTGGCACGTGCCAATCAGTGCCAGACACTGCACGGCGCGTGGCTGGCACCCCGCAGAACTCCCCGTTTTGGCGAAACTCCCCGAGCAGCGGTGCCAGGTTCTGCTTGCGTCTTTCGTGCCTGACATGTGCCAGACAGTGCCAGGCACTGCACGGCGCGTGTCAGGCACCAATGAAAGTCAACGGGCGTCGCGGATCGCCCGCTCCACACGCTTCCGCGTCTCCGCAGGCATGCGATCTTCAAGCTCTGCACACGCGTTCTGCCCAAGATCAAGTTCGGCAAATACCAGTCGGCAGCGCTCGCACATCACATCGCGGCCGATCGGGAATCCGCGACCCTCATCCATCGCCGCCAATTTCGCCTGCAGCAAGTCAAAACAGAGTTGTCGGTCGTAATCGGGCGCCGGTGCCTTTCGCGTTGGTAATCCGTCGTTCAGGAACTTCCGCAACGCAAGCCGCGCGCGGTGAATCCGCGTCTTGACCGTCTCGAGTTTCAACCCAAGTGCTTCGGCGCATTCCTCAAGCGGCATCTCGAGAATGTCCTTCATCACGAGCGGCACGCGATACTGCGGCGGCAATCGCAAAATGCCCGCCTGCACGATCTCGCGTGCTTCCGCGCGCATCAGCGGATCGGCTGGTTGCGTTCGATCAATCGCGAGATCAATCGTTCCCGAATCGCGCATCGGTGAAAGCTCGCTGAAACTCTTCATCGCCGACCGCTTTGTCGTGCCATCTTTGCGGCGGCGAAATCGACGCTTCGCCGCGCGCGCCGCAATGGCGTAAAGCCATGTACCTGGATCCGCGCGCCCTTCAAACGTCTCCCACCGACGAAACGCCTGCATGAATGTCTCTTGCACGACATCCTCAGCTTCCGACGCCGAGCCCGTCACGCGAAAGGCCAGCGCGTATGTGCGCGGGCCGAATTCACGGAAGAGCGCGGGAATCGCGCGCGCAGGATCGGGAGAAGTCCGAGCAAGTGTGGTCGGCATGATGCAATCGCGTCCCGTTAGGATGCGCCCATGCAGTCGAATGGGATTCAACCCGGGCGCGTACTTGTGGTCGGCGCCGGACTCGCCGGAAGCCTGCTCGCAGTCTACCTCGCGCGTGCGGGCTGGAAGGTCGAGCTCGTCGAGCGACGCGGCGATCCGCGTGCGCGGCGTCACATCGCAGGTCGCTCGATCAACCTCGCGATCAGCGCCCGCGGCTTGAAAGCCCTGCGTCGCGCGGGACTTGAAGAAACCGTGCTGAAAGACGCGATCCGTATGGGTGGCCGCATGATTCACCCGGTCGCTGGTTCGACGCATTTTCACGCGTATTCGAGCGATCCGACGCTTGCGATCAATTCGGTTTCGCGCAGCGCGCTCAACCTCGCGCTGCTTGACGCCGCAGCCGCCGAACCGAATGTCACGCTCGCGTTCGACGAACGCTGCGCAAATGTCGATTTCGCGCGCAACGAAGTGACATTCGTAAACGACTCCACCGGCGTCACGCGCACTGTCAACGCCGATCTCATCGTCGGTACCGATGGTGCATATTCCGCCGTGCGCGCGGCGCTCCAGAAGACCGAGCGCTTCGACTACTCGCAAGATTTCCTCGGCCACGGCTACAAAGAACTCACGATTCCGCCCGTCACTTCGGGGCCGCACGCACCCTTCGCGATGGAACCGAATGCGCTCCATATCTGGCCGCGCGGCGAGTCGATGATGATCGCGCTGCCGAACCCCGACGGCTCGTTCACCTGCACACTCTTCTGGCGTCACGATGGCGAAGGATCGAGTTTCGCGGCGATTCGCACGGCGGCCGACGCGCAGGCGCACTTCCGCGAGGTCTATCCCGACGCGCTGCCGCTCATGCCAACGCTTGGCGAGGATTTCGCGAAGAACCCTGTCGGCACGATGGTCACCGTGCGTTGTAATCCATGGGTACGCGGCCGCGTTGCGCTTCTCGGCGACGCTGCGCACGCGATCGTTCCGTTCTACGGACAAGGTGCCAATTGCAGTTTCGAAGATTGCGAAGCGCTGGTCGACGCGCTCACGCAGGAAGCGTCGATCGATGCAGCGCTCGTGCGATACCAACGCGAACGCATCGCCAACGCGAACGCCATCGCCGATATGGCGAAGTACAACTTCATTGAAATGCGCGATCTCGCCGGTCGCCCCGCGTTTCAACGCCGAAAGAAAGTCGAGCATTTCCTCCATCGCATCGCGCCTGAGCGCTTCACGCCGCTCTACGACCTCGTGAGTTTCTCAACCGTGCCGTACACCGAAGCGAAAGCGCGCGGCGCCGCAAATGTGCGCGCGGTCAGTGCGGCGATGCTGCTTTTCATGATCGCAGCGATCGGCGCGGTCGCGCTGTTTGGCGTACTCCTTGCGCGATTCGCGCTTGGCATCGGAGCATCGTGATGGCGAAACCAGATCCAGCCGGAACACTTCTCCCGAAACCATATTGCTCGGCGTGTGGACACGATTTGACAGGCGCTGTCACCGCGAGCGCGTGCCCTGAGTGTGGCAAGCCGCTGGTCGAAGTGCTCACGCGCGTGCCCGCGGGCCGTGGCGGTCGCGGCTACGGCGCGTACGGCCGTCCATCACGACGCTACACCTCAGATCGCCAGCTCTTCGGCATGCCGCTCGTCTCGATCGCATACGGGCCTGATGACTCCGGGAAGATGGGGCATGCGAAAGGCTACTTCGCATTCGGCGATCTGGCGACGGGCGTGTTCGCATTCGGAGGAATCGCGCGCGGACTTGTCGCGTTCGGTGGACTGTCTCTCGGCGGCGTGACCTTTGGCGGACTCTCGCTTGGAACTTTCGCTGCGTTCGGCGGCGGCGCTGTTGCATGGCTTGGAAGTGCAGTCGGTGGTTTCGCAGTCGGACTGCTTGCGCACGGCGGTGGCGCGATTGGCGCTGTTGCGCAGGGTGGACTCGCAATCGGCTGGCTTGCGCGCGGAGCTCAGGCGAAGGGCGTGCACACATGGACACTGCGTGCTCCGCCTGATGCTGCAACACAGGCGATTTTCGAT